>WFRC01000180.1 GCA_015486685.1 Caldifarciminota bacterium | reverse complement strand
GGCACTGTTAATGTCATATCTATATTTACCACATCATCCTGTATATCTATTTTATAAATTAAACCAAGGTCAACAATATTGATACCTATTTCAGGGTCTACAACAGTCTTCAGCATATCTAAAACCTGCTCTTTTGTTATCATTTCTTCCTCCTTTTCGCAATACTACTAAGTAAAACCTTTGAAAGATACTTTTCACCAGCCTTTATATCTATCCAGTCTAAATATTTAACAGGAAAATTTTCCTAAAGAGACCTTCCTCTCACTATTCTTCGCAAGATAGACCAGGAATCTCAGTCCATATCTACTTTTTGTTGTAATGCACATATCTTTCCTTTTTCTATTATTTATATATTAAAGATAATAATAAACTTTATAATGTCAATGGATTTTTTGGAATTACATACCATCAATTTTTTGACAGGATAAACAGGATTAAGAATCTCAAAAAGCAGATTACAAACTAATACATTTTTCTGGTGTCGTATCAATGGATTTAAGAATTACATAATTTTAACCTGTAAAGTTCGGTTCAGAGGTAAAAAAAATGCCGAAAAAATGGTGGGTAAAAATTGTAGTTTTTTTGTTTTTATTTTTAAAATATTATTTTTTTCTGTTGACAATCGTGTAATATTTTTTATTTTATGACCAATTATGAATAAAGAAAAACTTTCAAAAATTGCAAAAGAAGTTCGAAGAGATATTATTGAAATGGTTGGAACAGCAGGCTCAGGCCATCCAGGTGGTTCTTTATCTGCTGTAGAAATTATGGTATATCTCTATTTTGAGCATATGAAATTTAACCCTAAAAATCCTGAATGGGAAGATAGAGACAGATTTATATTATCTAAAGGGCATGCAGCCCCTGCCCTATACTCAATCCTATCAATTTTAGGTATTATTAAAAAGGAAGAATTGAAAACATTAAGAAAAATTGGTAGCCGATTACAGGGACACCCATCAAGAGTGCTTACCCCAGGAGTTGAAGCATCTACGGGCTCTCTTGGGCAGGGATTTTCCATTGCTCAGGGTATAGCAATTGCAGGTAAAATAGATAAAAAAGATTATAGGGTATATGCACTTCTTGGAGATGGCGAAATGGAGGAAGGAGCTGTGTGGGAAACGGCAATGAGTGCACATAGATTTGCGCTTGATAATCTTTGTGCTATACTTGATAATAATAATTTACAGATTGATGGAACAATAGAAGAGATAAAAAAACCTTATCCATTAAAGGAAAAATGGGAGGCATTTGGATGGCATACTTTGGAAATCAACGGACATAGTTTTGACGAGATTGAAAATGCATTGAAAAACGCAAAAAAAACGAAAGAAAAACCTACTATGATAATTGCACATACAATAAAGGGTAAAGGTGTATCTTTTATGGAGGGGAAAAAGGAGTGGCATGGGAAGGCTCCTGAAGGTGAACAATTAAAACAGGCAATATGGGAATTGAGTTAACATCTGCAAGAATCGCCTACGGTGAAACCCTTGTTGAATTAGGGAAAGAAAATAAAGATATTGTTGTTCTTGATGCAGACTTATCTGTATCCACAAAAACAGCAATGTTTGGGAAAAAGTTTCCTGATAGATTTTTCAATATGGGAATTTCAGAAGCGGATATGATGACAACAGCAGCGGGTATTGCATTTTCAGGGAAAACTGTCTTTGCTAGCACATTTGCAATCTTTGCAACAGGAAGGGCATGGGAACAGGTAAGAAATGGCGTTGTATACGCCAATGCAAATGTAAAGATTGTCGCTACCCACGGCGGCATTGCAGTAGGTGAAGATGGAGCATCACACCAGGCGATTGAGGATATTTCTTTGATGAGAGCTATACCAGGAATGAGGATTATTTCACCCGCCGATGCAGAAAGCACAAAAAAAGCAATTAGATATGTTGCTGGAGAAAAGGGACCATTCTATGTAAGGTTGGTAAGACCTTATTCTCCCTTGATATATCAAAATTGTCCATTTAAGTTTGGCAAAGCAATTCAATTAAGGGAAGGTAAAGATATAACATTGATGGCACATGGATTAATGGTAATAAAATGTTTAGCTGCTGCTGATATGCTGAAAAATAAAGGTATCACTGCAAGAGTTTTTGATATGCATACGATAAAACCCATTGATGAGGAAACAATCTTAAAATCTGCCGATGAAACAAGAGGTATAGTTGTAGCAGAAGACCATAATATTATTGGTGGATTGGGAAGCGCCGTAGCAGAAGTTACATCAAGGTTAAAACCTACACCTGTAAGGGTTGTAGGTATACCTGATAAATTTGGTGTTTCTGGTACGCCCGAAAATTTATTTAAATATTTCGGTTTAACCCCCGAACATATTGTTAAAGAAGCAGAGGATATCCTTGATAGATTTTAATCATGTAGATAAAATATTTCAGAAAGATTGGTATGCCCTGAGAGACATAACATTCCATTTAGATAAAGGCGAATTTCTTTTCATTGTCGGTCCATCCGGTGCAGGGAAAAGCACCCTTCTAAAACTTATATATATGGATATATTCCCAACAAGAGGAGAAGTAAAGGTAGCAGGATATAGTTCTTCAAGTATAAAAACTAATGAAATACCTATTTTAAGAAGAAAGATTGGTGTAATATTTCAAGACTTTAAGCTACTTCCGTATAAGAATATCTATGAGAATGTGGCATTTGCCCTTGAGGTAACAAATACACCACGTAGAAAAATCAAAAAAAAAGTTATCAATACGCTTGCAGAAATAGGCATTAGCCATAAAAGGCATAGCTATCCTCACCAATTATCAGGTGGAGAGCAGCAGAAGGTTGCCATAGCAAGGGCGCTTGTCAGAGAACCTTTTATACTTATTGCCGATGAACCAACGGGAAATATTGACCCGGAAGGCACTGACGAGATTATTAAACTTTTATTAGACATAAATGCGTCAGGAACTGCTGTTTTAATGGCAACTCACGAAAGAAAATTGGTTGATAATGCACCGAAGAGAAAAATTGTCATGGAAGAAGGAAAAATAGTGGAGGATACGGATGCTGTTCATAATTAGAGAAGCAATGACAGGTCTGTGGAGACACCGTTTAATGTCAATTATTTCTCTGGGGGTAATTTTCTTTTCTTTGCTTATTCTTGGGATATTTCTTCTGGGAACATTCAATCTATTTGCTATTATAAAGGTTGCAGAGCAAAAAGTAGAAATCACTGCATATCTTGAAGACGATTTGAGTGAAGGAGAGATTAAAACATTGCAAACCAATATTTCCAATCTAAGCGGTGTTAAAAAAGTAGTGTTTGTTTCAAAGGATGAAGCACTGAATAAATTCAGGAAAGAATTGGTGCAGGCAAAAGACCTCCTGAATATGCTTGAGATAAATCCTCTCCCTGCATCATTTCAGGTAAAATTGGACGAAGGTTATAAAAGTCCGGAAACCGTCAAAGAGATTGCCCATAAAGTCTCATTGTTTAATGGTGTTGAAGATGTAATATACGGAGAGGAATGGGTAAAAAGATTGAGCAAGATTATAAACTTTTTATTTATTTTTGATATCTTTCTTGGTATAATAATAAGTCTGTCATCAATATTTATTGTTTCCAACACTATAAGATTAACGGTTATAGTAAGAAAGGACTCCATTGAAATTATGGATCTGGTTGGGGCAACTAATGAGATGATTACAGCACCGTTTATGCTCGAAGGCATTATCCAGGGAGCAGTAGGTGGAATATTTACATCATATATACTCTACGAAATTTACAGACTTGTTCATCTGAAATTTCTCACATTCTATTTCCCTGGTAGATCTTTAATACTTGGTATAACTGTATTTGGTATGCTCTTAGGTTATATTGGTAGCAGTATTTCCGTAAAAAAATACATATATGGGAGTGGTCAATGAAATTGCTCAGTTTCAGGGGAGGCATGCATCCTCCCGGGGGAAAAGAACTTTCAAAATCTGCTGTAATAGAAAAACTTCCTCTTCCTGAAATGCTCTATGTCCCTCTTTCTCAACATGCAGGTGCACCGGCAAAACCTGTTGTCAAAAAGGGTGATGAAGTAAAGTCAGGAACATTAATTGGCGAACAGGCGGGATTTAT
>WFRC01000179.1 GCA_015486685.1 Caldifarciminota bacterium | reverse complement strand
TTCAGGAATTTTTTATATGCATCCTTTACCCCTAACAGCCTATCGTGCTCTTTTGGACTTCCAAGCAATGTTAAAACTACTGCGACAAGCGTATCAGGACAACCCTTTAGAATCTTTTCTGTTTTAGTTTTCACCCTTTCGGGCAATGTGCTATTTGTAGGTATGTTAAGATACAAAATTTCAGATTTTTCACAAAATACTTTACAAATCTCGTCAAGGTCATTGCGAAGGAATGGCTCACCACCTGATATATTAAGATAGGAGAATTTACCAATAGTTGCAGCTATTTGTTTAATGTTCCCAAGACTCAGTTCACCGGTATTGTGTTTTGCATAAAAACAGAATGGACATTTAGCATTACATCGGCTGGTAACAAAAAGGGTTATTACTAAAGGAGTTCTGTGTAGTTTTGAAATCCACCCATCTATATAAAGTCTAAGGGCATTTCTCTGCAATAGGGTATTTCTTACATAATCATTTTCCATAATACCCTTAATATAGTTAATTCTTCGCCCTTTTCAAGTTTTTTCTATAAGTGAAGAACCCTGTTATAAATCCAATGTTCCAGAATTTTATTGTAGTGAAAAATAACATAAGATTTATGGGTAAATGCCTTATTCCACCCTTTACCACAAGAAACAATGTAATACCCAAAATACCTGCAATGATTGAGAAGATACCCCACCAGATGTTAGCGATGAAAAGAAGTATAACAGTAAGTATATAAATGAACAAAAAAATGGGTTCAAAACTCAATAATCTATAAAACCCAAGTTTCCTTGTAAGATATCCACCCGAACTTTTTCCATATCTATACATCATTGAAGCAAATTTTAATAGAGAATTGGGTCTATAATGATATACAATGGCTTCTGGATTATACACAATCTTAAGACCTGCCTTTCTTATTCTGTAATCTATGTCAACATCCTCTCCAGGCCAGAGTTTCTCGTCAAAATTACCTATTTTATCAAATATAGATTTTCTGTACATAGAATTGCAGGTAGGATTATGCCTGGTTTCAACAATGTTTTTCGCCCACTTTGTATATCCACCAAGAAATCCCATTATTTTCAAGAATATTTGTACTCTATGCCCAAATGGGGATTCATCATCGGGGCTTAATTGGTTACCACCCACACTTGCAATATCCTCTGATGTAAAGCCTTTGAGTAATCCGTTTATCCAATTTTTACCCACAATACAATCTGCATCTGTAAAGGCGATAAATTCCCCCGTTGCCTCCTTGATACCAAGATTTCTTGCACTAGAGGGTCCAATGCCTGCGGTATGTAATATTTTTATACCATTGATATTTTTCAAAATATTCGGGGTATTGTCATTAGAGCCGTCGTCTATCACAATAATTTCTATGTTTTCTTGAGGATAATTTAATGCCTTTATTGATGTAAGACATTTCTCTATGGTTGATTCACTATCCCGAACAGGGATTATTACAGAAATTGATCTACCCATCTGCAACTCCTTTTACATCATTGCGCAACCTAAAAGTTGCGGATACCTGGAACCCGGATGTTTTATTTATAACTCCTTTCACATTATGGTAGGCGCAGGCTTCAGCCTGCGGAATAATATAAACATCAGGAAAATACATCATATTAAGGTTTATGCTTGCCGTTTCGAAACAGATATGACAAAAAATTTCTTGCGCCTCTAAATTTTCTATATGCATCAGATAAGGATTTCGTTTCCAACAAGAATCTTGTCATCCATATCGGTCTGAAATAAAATCTTCTCAAAGCCCTATCAACGCTATTTTTTATATATTTTGAAGGTAAATTCGGGTAATTGATGACAGCAGATTGTTCCCCCTCCTCTAACCAATCCTCCCAGCTGTCTGAGATAAGCCAGCCTTTTTCCCTGGATAATTCGTAGAATTCTGTACCGGGAAACGGAACAGCAGCAGAAAATTGCACTGTATCCATAGGCACAGAGGTCGCAAATTCTATTGTTTGTTCAATTGTCTCCTTTGTTTCACCGGGTAGCCCAAGTACGAAACATCCATGAACCTTAATACCTGCCCTTTTTGCAAGATAAGCAAAATTTACCATAGTCCTTAAATCTGTTCCCTTTTTCATTCTTTTGAGCATCCCCTCATTCCCTGACTCAAATCCTACAAGCAACATTCTTAAACCTGCTTTCTTCATAAGTTTTAACAAATCGTAATCTGTAATATCAGGACGTGCATTGGCAGACCAGGTAATTTTCAAATTTCTTTTTATAATCTCATTACAGACTTCCCTTACATGCTTTTTATTGATTGTAAATGTATCGTCTTCAAAAAATATTTCCCCATGTCTGAGACTATTGCATCTATTTAAATCATACTCCATTTCATCCACAATATTCTTTGCTGACCTTAATCGGGGTTTTCTGCCGTGCATCACCTGTGGCCATAGACAAAATATACATCTATGTGGACATCCCCTGCTCCCGATTATATCTATAAAAGGATAGAGTTTCACTGCATCAAAATAATTTTTTATATTTAGGTGGTGCCATGCAGGGAATGGTAATTCATCCAGATTATCTATTAATTCCTGAGGTTCATTATGCACTATTCTACCATTTTTGATATATGATATACCTTTGACCTTGCTTAAATTATTACGCAACCTGAAGGTTGCGGATACCCCACTATCATCATAGATTGCACGAATAATATCACGTACAACATAATCATATTCACCCCTGGCAACAATATCTACAAATCCTGATTCCAATGCCTCTTCTGGGAATTGGGTCGTATGTGGACCCACCATAATGATTTTGGCAGAGGAGTTTCCTTTACAAATCTTTGCACATTCTATATCTGATTTGATTGAGGGTGTTGTAGAGTCAAATACAACAATATCTGGTTTTTCTCCAACGATAACACGCCGTAGGTCTTCTTTATCCCATCCTTCAGCAGGAAAATCATATAATTTAACATCATAGCCTTCCTTTTCAAGCACTGCTGTTGCATAAGCGAGCCAATCAGGTGGTCTCATTACCCTTGCACGTGTGCGGGCAGCCCATCGCTGTGTTCTGCAAAAGTCTGGTAAAAATGGTGGATTTATAACCAATATTTTCATATTCTAAAATACCTTAATGGAAAAAATAATAAGGTTTTCATTGAAAGTATATTCATAATAAATATTCCTTTATTGTTTGAATTACACCATTTGGGTCTTTAAGTGGGTTAAAATATCTCATTGTATTCATAAAAAATGTTCTGGGTCTTAAATAAAATGAAAAATATGCATAACGGTGATAAAATTTTAATTTTTTAGACGAAATATCCTTTAAAGGGATTGATGGTTCTGTATAAACAGAATTATTGAAATCAAGCATATCAATAATACCTTGCCTCTGAAGTGATTCTGTAATTGTTGTGCCGGGGTGTGGTGTAAATAGGAAGAACAATGCGGCATCTAATGGTAATTTTTTAGCAAAAGCAATGGTTTTTCTGATATCTTCTTCCCTTTCAGTGGGATATCCGAGTATAAAATAACCCATTAAGAAAATATTTGTAGTTTTTTTAATTAGTTTAACCTTTTCCATTGCAAGTTCCAAATCTGTATGCCTTTTCATATCTTTTAATATTCTTGGTGACCCGGATTCAATAGCAACAGTCATATGATAGCAACCGGAACGCTCCATAAGTGTTAAAAGTTCTCTATCAACGCTATCAAATCTTACGGCATTCTGGGCACAATCCCATCTAATCTTCATACCACTTTTTATTATACCTTCACAGATTTCGATAAATCTACTTCTGTTAAATAACAGGGCATCGTCAACAAATGCAAAATTATCTATCCCATAATCCGTATAGAGTTTTTTAATCCATTCAAGCACATATTCAACAGAGTGGTATCTGACTCTTTTGCCTGATAGACGCCACGCTTCACAATATGTACAGGGAAAAGGGCAACCCCGTGATGTAATCACAGGAACATAGGTGCCCGTGACATATCTTATGTGCTTAAATTTTTTCCAGTACCCTTCAAGATTGAGCAGGTCCCATGCAGGAACTCCAAAGGAATCAATATCCTTTATATAGAGTGGAAGATTGGCAAATGCTTTATTGCTTTTCCTATAGATAAGCCCCGGGATATTTTCTATTGCGTTATTATTCTCTAATGCGTCCAACAACATAGGGAGCGAAACCTCTGCTTCACCTCTAAATGCATAATCCAATTCCGGGAAGAAATTGAATATATATTCTCCTACCCCTGAAGGATGTGGACCGCCTACTATGACTATACTTCTGGGTTGTTCCTTTTTAATAATTTGAATGGATTGATTAACCATATTTATTCCATGTGTATAAACCTTAAATCCATAGATATTATAGTAATTATTTTTGACAAATTCCCTGAATTCCTCTAATGTCATCCTATTCTGTGGGCAGTCAAGTATTTTTACTTCGTGTCCTGCTTTTCTTAAAGATGTGGCTAAAAATCCTAATCCAATATCAATGTAAAATTGCTCTTTATCATAAATTCTATGAGTTACTGGTTTAATTAGACATACTTTCATTTTATACCTTCATCACAAATTTAGTAAATATAATTGCTTTTAGAAACAATATTCCGTCATTAATTATTCTCAATTTTGACTTTCCAATCCTCTCTTTGTAGGGAATAGGCACCTCTTTTATTATTAACCCCTTTTTCATTGCGATACAACTCATTGCCGGAGAAAATGCAAGCCCATAGGGTAGTGATTCGAAGAGATATACAACCTCTTTTCTAAATACCCTCATTCCTGTTGTTACATCTGTAAGATTACTTCTAAAAAGCGTATTTGCTATATATCTAAACATTATATTACCCAGATATCTTAATAGAGGCATTTTACCTTTACCCTGCATCAATCTGGAACCCAAGAATATATCTGCTTCTGATGCAATTATTCTGCGAAAGAGCATATAAACAAATTCTGGTGGATAACTTCCATCTGCATCCAGAAATGCAATATAATCGCCTTTTGATGCCTTAAAACCTGTCCAGAGTGCCCTGCCATAACCAAAATTTCTTGAGTGACTTATTACTCTAACACCTTTGTATCTACCTGCAATCTCAGGTGTTTTGTCTGTTGAACCGTCATCCACAACTATAATCTCAACCCTGGAATCTTTCATACCTTTAAGCTCGTCTTTTTTTGACTTAAATAGCACATCAAGCACTTTGCCAATGCCTCTTGCTTCATTGAATGCAGGAATTACAACGGAAAATAAGGGAGTTTTATTTGTCAAATCTTCCATAATCATAAAATTCTTTTAAGATTTTATATTCAACCT
>WFRC01000178.1 GCA_015486685.1 Caldifarciminota bacterium | reverse complement strand
CTATCGCCCCTTACCCATTGCCTCTTACCTATTACCGTTTCTTTCTCATTCTCTCTTTTCCCTATATGCTTGCTACTCATACCTCGCTACTGCTTTTTCCACCCATCTACCCATTCACTTCCCACTTAAAGTGTAATAACGCCGCAGGCAAATTACTACTCCGTCACTCTTTCAACCTTTAACTTTCAACCTTCAACAGTCTTTTTTACTTCTCACTTCTTAGTTCCCACTTCTTACTTATTATACCCTATAAACTCAAAAAGCCCATCTACCCATTTACTTTTTTATTGACAAATTAAATTTAATGCTTATATTTTATATTATGAAAGATATTTTTAGTATAATAACTATTATTGCAATTATTGTTGCTTCAATTTCCTTTATAGGGGTTTTTATCTTGTCGGCACTTATCCTTGTATGGAAAAGAAGAGCATCTGCAGAATTTGAGATGCGAAAAAGATTGGAGCAGTCTGTATTAGACCATAGAACTTTAACTTCTTCACTTCAAGAAAAGATTAAATGGTCTGAAGCACTACTTTCAATGCTTCCAGATTATATTTCAGAACTGCTTTCTTCTCATACAAAAGATGAAGTAATATCGCGTTCAATTACCCTGAGTAATTTTTTGCTTGATTCTAAAAGAACAGTATTTTTCTGGTGGGATGAAAAAAGGGAAAGGTATATACCATATTCTTTATCCAGTATTTATAAGATTGAAATTAAACAAGGAGAAACAATCATTGGTGCTTCAGGACTATTGAAAATTCCCTTAACAATGGAAGATTATCGATTTGCAGTGAGCCAGAGGAAAGATATAAAATTTGAGAGGATTCCTGACATTGATTTAGAGATAGCCTTACCTGTTATGACGAGGATAAAGACTTATGGTGTAATTGCTACAACTCCACAGACAAAAGATATTACAGAAGTGAAAAGATTACTGCAAATTGTGGCTGAAATTACAGGTGTTGCTCTTGAGAATATTGAACTTTTCAACAGAATTGAGAATATTGCTGTTACAGATACATTGACAGGGTTGTGGAATAGGTCGTTTTTATTCACACAATTTTCTCGCGACCTTGAGAGTGCAAGAAAGAGACTCAGACCTATTTCTGTAATTATGTTTGACCTTGACCATTTTAAGTCATTTAATGATACCTATGGTCACCTTGTTGGTGATAAGATTCTCAAAAAACTTTCTAATGTATTGAAGGTTAGTACAAAAAATAAAGGATGGGTTGCAAGATATGGGGGAGAGGAATTTTTGGTGGTACTTTCTGAAACAACCAAAGATGAGGCGTTTCATACTGCCGAAAAAATAAGAAAAGATATAGAAAATATGCGTTTTGACATAGATAAAACTACCACCTTGAATTTAACAATTAGTGGAGGGATTGCTTCATTCCCATTCGATGGCGATGAGACAGAATCACTTATCAAATCTGCTGATGATGCCCTATACAAAGCAAAAGAGGGAGGGAGAAACAGAATTATACCAGCATAAAGATAGCCTTTGGCCGATGGCGGGAATACGCTGACCGCTATCCGCCAACCGCCAGCAAAGGTATAGTAGATAGGGTATGGGGTATAATAAGTAAGAAGTGAGAACTGGGAACTAAGAAGTAGATGAGTGAATGAGAAAAAATAGCTACCAGCAATTCAAGGAAGAAAATATAGGCTTCCAGTATCGTCATTGCGAGGGACGAAGTCCCGTGGAAACCGAAGGTGTGAGTGAGCGAAGCGAATGAACAATCTCTCAGGTGGGGGGAATTACATCTGCCAGCATTGTCATTGCAAGCCTGCCAGAGGCAGGCGTGGAAGCCGAAGGCGTGAGCGAATGTAATGAGCGAACAATCTCACAGGAAAGGTATAGTCAATAAGGTATAGTTAAATGTAAAATGTGAAAGGTAAAAGGTTACAACAAATAACGCCGAAGGCAAATAACGAGGCAAATTTATCCCGTGAAATGTGAAACTATTTCACTGGGACGAAATAAACGAATTTTTTTCCAGATTAAAAAAAAAGTCTTGACAATAGTAAATTTCAATGTTAAACTATGAAGAAACAAGGTAGTGTGAAAACTTTTATGGAAAAAGACCGTCAGTGAAGGTATAGTGGGTAAGGTATAGGGTATGGAATAAATTAGGGTATAGTTATAGGGTATGGGGTATAGTATAATATAAAAAGTAGGAAGTGATACTTAATTGCAAAATGATAAAACTCGTGAGGCGTAAGGCGTTAAGCGTAAGGCGTGAAAAGTGAAGCGTAAAGCGTGAAAGGATATTAAGAAATAGTTGTAATGTTGAAAGTTGAAAGTTTAAGGTTGAAAATTGCAGGTTGAAAAATGAGAAAGACCGTGAAGCGTAAGGCGTTAATCGTGAGAAGTAATAAAATAATAAAATAAAGAGTATGCTTCCCATTATTTTGTTGTTTTTACAATTAACGAATAACGATTTACGATTAACGAGAAAATTTGTATTTTGAAATGTTTGCGAAGCAAAGTAAAGGAGGTGATATGTCGTTAAAAAAGATGGATTTTGTAAATGAGATTGCAGAGAAAACAGGATTTCCAAAGGTGGATGTTATGCTTATCATTGAAGAATTTATTGATGCATTGAAGGACGGACTCAGGATGAAAGAGAGAATTGAGATTAGAGGCTTTGGCGTTTTTAAGGATATTGTAAGGAAGAGCAAGATAGCAAGAAATCCAAAAACTATGGAGGAAATAGTGCTTCCTGACAGATTAGTCCCGACATTCAAGCCGTCTGAGAAATTTAGAAAAGAAATAGAGAGTATGAGGATATAATGCCCTGCGGAAGAAAAAGAAAACTTCAAAAGATAAGAACGCATAAGTTAAAAAAGAGAAGAAAAAATACGAGGCATAAAAGGAAATAGCACCCGTAGCTCAACAGGAGAGAGCCTCCCGCTCCGGACGGGAAGACTGAAGGTTCGAATCCTTTCGGGTGCGAAGGAAGAACAAAATAAATGGTCGATTTAGATACTTTATTGCAAGAACTTGCTGAAAAAGGGGGTTCTGACTTACACTTAAAAGTAGGTGAACCACCAATTTATCGTATAGATGGAAAATTGGTGCGCTCAGAATATCCTGTTCTTAAACCTGAGGATACAAGGGATTTGATATTTCCTATAATGACAGATGCTCAAAAGAAGAGATTTATGGATGATTGGGAACTGGATATTTCTTATGAATTAAGTCATCTTGCAAGGTTCAGGATTAATGTTTTTTTACAAAAGGGAAATATTGGGGTAGCAATCAGGATAATTCCTATACATATTAAGACCATTGATGATTGGGGGCTCCCGCAGGTATTAAAAAAGATTGCCTTATTACCCAGAGGATTTGTTTTAATAACGGGACCTACCGGGAGTGGAAAATCTACTACCCTGGCAGCGGTAATTCAACATATGAATTCAAATGTAAAAAGACATATTGTTACGGTGGAAGACCCGATTGAATTTGTCTTCCAGGACGCAATGTGTACAATTGAACAAAGGGAGGTAGGAGTGGATACACTTTCCTTTGCCAGGTCTTTGAAAAGGGTGGTGAGACAGAATCCAGATGTTATTATGGTTGGAGAAATGAGAGACCTTGAGACAATTTCCAGGGCTATAACGGCTGCTGAAATGGGAAGCCTTGTCCTCGCAACCCTGCATACGACAGATGCCGCCCAAACAATTGATAGAATGATAGATGTTTTTCCTCCTGAGCAGCAGCACCAGATAAGATTACAGGTATCTACTACACTTCAAGCTATAGTTTCGCAGACGCTTCTACCACTTGCTTCTGGTAAAGGAAGAGTTGCAGCATTCGAAATCCTGATTGTTACACCCGGGGTAAGGAATACGATAAGAGAAGGGAAGGTCGACCAGATTTATAATTTAATACAATCAGGTGGAAAATACGGTATGAAACTCCTTGATGCTACTCTGAAAGAATTATATCTTCGTGGGTTGGTAAATTATGAGGATGTATTAGCAAAGGCATCCAATCCCCAGGAATTTGAATCTTCACTGGCAAGAGTATGATTAAAATAGGTGAATTATTAAGAAAAATGGCTACTGAGGATGCATCGGATTTAATTCTTAAAGTAGGGTCGGCTCCTATTATTAGAAAATTTGGTGACCTCATAAAATTAGATTCAGCAGAAGTACTTACTGATGAGGATACAGAAAATGTTGCCAGAAGCGTAATGGCAGAAAGCCAGTGGAAGAGATTTCAGGAAATCCACGAGATGGATATTGCAGTGAATGTACCCGGACTTTCTCGATTCAGGGTAAATGCATTCAGACAGAGGAGACACATAGGATTGGTATTCAGATTGATTCCCCATGAAATACCGGACATTGATGCACTCCATTTTCCCTCTGTGTTAAAGGATTTTGCATTGAAGCCCAGGGGGTTAGTTGTGGTTACGGGGCCATCAGGATGCGGTAAATCTACAACAATAGCCGCAATGGTAAATTATCGGAATCACAAAGAAGGTTGCCATATTATTACGGTGGAAGACCCTATTGAATTTGTTTATAAGGATGATAAGGCTGTGATTGACCAGCGGGAAGTGGGTAAAGATACCCATAGTTTTTCGGATGCCCTTAAATTTTCTCTTCGTGAAGACCCTGATGTTATAGTAATTGGAGAAATGAGGGACCTGAACACAATAAGAAATGCTATTACAGCGGCTGAGACAGGCCATCTTGTTCTTTCTACACTTCATACTACTAATGCCGCCCAGACGGTAGACAGAATTATAGATGTTTTTCCACCCCATCAGCAGAGACAGATAAGACTCCAGTTAAGTGCCAATCTTGTTGGCGTTGTCTCACAGGTGCTTGTAAAAAGGACAGATGGAAAAGGAAGGGTTGCCGCTATGGAGATTTTGATATGTATAGCGGCTGTCCGAAGTACCATAAGGGAGGCAAAAACCCATCAATTACCTTCTATTATTCAGACAAAGACAAAAGAGGGGATGAGAACCCTGAATATGGCTCTTATAGAATTAGTTATGAAGGGTTTAACAACATATCAAGAAGCTCTCAGGGTTACTCCAAATCAGGAAGAATTTAAGGAACTTATGATGAAGGTAAGACAAACAAAGGTAAAGACATAGAGAATGAGTGAATGGGGAAGTGAGACAAAATATCTGCCAGCAATTCAAGGAAGAGAATATGGGCTGCCAGCTGCCAGCGAAAGGATAGAGAATGAAGAATGGAGGATGAAGATATTGAATACTGGCAGAAAGACAGGTTAAAGTTGAGGTTAAGAAAAAATTAGTGAATGAGTGAATGGGTAGATGAGTAAATGAGTTAAAAAACGAGATGAACGAGATAAACGAAATAAACCAGAAAAACGGTGATACGATGATATGGTGATACGGAAATAGTTGTAATGTTGAAAGTTAAAGGTTACAACAAATAACGCCGAAGGCAAATATACAACGCAGTGTAATAACGCGCAGCAAATACACGCCGCAGGCAAATAACGAGATAAATTTATCCCGTGAAATGTGAAACTATTTCACTGGGGCAAAACAAACAAAATAAAAAGGAGATGTATAATGGAACAATTTTCAAAAGAAGAAATGTTAAAGAAGGCTGATAAACCAAATCAAGATGCGATGAAACTTCACCCTTATTATAGGGGAAAAATTCAGACAATACCTAAATGTGTGGTGAGGGATATGAATGATTTTGCCATCTGGTATACACCAGGCGTTGCTGCTCCCTGTAAAGACATTCAAAAAAATCCTGAAAAGGTCTGGGAACATACAAATAAGGGAAATTTCGTTGCTGTTGTTTCTGATGGGACAAGGGTTTTAGGATTGGGTGATATCGGACCGCATGCGGGGCTTCCTGTAATGGAAGGTAAAGCATTAATATTTAAGTATCTTGGAGGTGTGGATGCATTTCCTATTATGGTTAATACAAAAGACCCTGAAGAAATTATAAAATTTGTAAAATTGCTTGAACCTACCTTTGGTGGTATAAATTTGGAGGATATCTCTCAGCCGAAATGCTTCAGGATTCTGGATACCTTAAGAAAAGAGATGCCTATACCTGTATGGCATGATGACCAGCAGGGAACAGCAGCAATTATCACATCAGGCTTGCTTAATGCATTTAAACTTGTAGGAAAAGATATAAAAGACGCAAAAATTGCAATGATTGGTGCAGGGGCGGCTAATATAAGAACGGCGCACATTTTAATTAAGGCAGGTGCAACCCCGGATTTGATCGTGATGGTTGACTCGAAAGGAACTTTGCACAGGGATAGAACCGATTTAAGAGAAAAGTATCCTGAAAAGTGGGAACTTGCTTTAATTACAAACAAAGGGATGATAAAAGGGGATGGAGGAGAGGCAATGAAAGGGGCTGATGCCGTAGTTGCAGCCTCTAAATCAGAGCCAGGAACTATTAAAAACGAATGGGTGAAAAGTATGGCTGATAAATCTATAGTATTTGCCTGTGCAAACCCACTTCCTGAAATATGGCCCTGGGATGCCAAAGAATCGGGTGCTATGGTAGTTGCTACCGGAAGGTCTGATTTCCCAAACCAGGTAAATAATTCTTTGGGTTTTCCTGGTATATTTAGAGGGGCGCTGGATGTAAGGGCAAAGACGATTACAGACGGTATGTGTATTGCTGCGGCTAAGGCTCTGGCAAAGGTAGCAGAGGATAAAGGGTTAACCCCGGACTATATTATTCCAAGTATGGATGAGTGGGAAGTGTTTCCCAGAGAAGCAGCGGCAGTTGGAATGCAGGCAATCAAAGAAGGTGTAGCAAGAATTACAAATATTTCAGAGCAGGAACTGCTCTTTGGAGCAGAGAAAAAGATTAAAGCGGCAAGAGAAGAGACGAAAATGTTTATGAAAGAAAAATTTATTCCTCCAGTAGAAAAAAATCCTTGACAAAATTAATAACAATGTTATATTATAAAATGTAATAAAATAAGGAGGTGTTTATGTGGAAAAAGATTCTTCCAATCCTGCTGATTTTATCTATATCGGCATTTGCGGGAACAACAGGTAAAGTAGCAGGAAGGGTGTATGATGCCCAGAATGGTCAGGGGCTGCCCGGTGTAAATGTTATGGTGGAAGGTACAGGTCTTGGTGCTGCCACAGATGCAGATGGTTATTTTGTAATTCTTGATGTTCCACCCGGAACATATAAATTAACTGCAACAATGATAGGGTATAAATCTTTAACAGTAGAAGATGTAAAGGTCCTTACAGACCTCACTACTACAATAAATTTTCCCCTAACTTCAACGGTAGTCCAGATGAAACAGGGTGTCGTCGTAAAGGCTGAGAGGCCTATAATCCAGAAGGATGTGACAACATCTGTTGCGATTGTAGATGCAAAACAGATGAAGAATATGCCTGTAAACAACATTCAGGGTGTTGTTGCTCAGCAGGCCGGTGTTGTTTCTGGTGGAGGGAGGTATACAGGTGGTATCCATATTCGTGGAGGTAGAGGGACAGAGGTTGTTTATATGGTAGATGGAATTGAGTTAAAGGACCCTATTAGTGGTGCCTATGATACACATATACCTCAGATGTCTGTTCAGGAAACGTCTGTCTATTCAGGTGGATTTGGCGCTGAGTATGGAGATGCACAATCAGGTGTTATAAATATTGTAACGAAGGAGGGAAGAAATCGTCTCTCTATGATGATTTCCGGAAGGATGGGCGTATTTGATAGTCCATTTATAGATTATCTCTATTCCGAAGATACCCTGAATCCCAATGTTGATACTGTAAAACATTATCAGGGATATAAAAGAATGGATTATACACTCTCTTTGCCTGTGATTAAACCTATAAGATTATTTATTTCCGGAGAGATCGATACAACACTGGGGAGATTTCCACATCAGGATGCAAAGACAATGAGTAATTTCGGGAAACTCACATACAAGATTACAAATAAGATGAAAACCTCCCTTGAAGGTATGTTTGTAAAGAATGATTATCATCAGTATTTTACGCAATGGAAATATGTATTGAATCACCTTCCTGATAATAATGCAAGGAGCAATATGGGTGTTTTTAGATTCACATATTCTCCCAGTGCAAAATCATTCTTAAAAGTTGTCTATGGAAGATACCAGACCTCTCTCCACAGAAATGTGTTTGAGGACGGATATACAGACATAAACAATGATTCATTTATTAATCCAACAAACCACGATTCTACGGTTAATGTTGGGATAGACCCAAATACAGGAGATACAATCTGGCGGACATATCCCAGTGATTTAGATAGTATCGATGATTTTGCGGATGTAGATGAGGATGG
>WFRC01000177.1 GCA_015486685.1 Caldifarciminota bacterium | reverse complement strand
TCCCTCGCAATGACAGTCTTTACGCCTTACGATTTACGCTTCACGGAATACTTCCGCATTAAGTTGAATTTGGAATCTTTTATCCTGTTAAAAAAAACTTGACATTTTCAAGATGCTTCTTATTATATAGAAACTTAACGCCAAATAAAATACAAGAAAGGACAGTAAAGCGTGAGGCGTGAAGAAATAAAGTTAAAAGGAACATTAGAACTGCATATCTTTGTGATTAATTTTTTTTCAATATCTTAACATTATTTATGGAGGTAGGATGAAAACTTATGTATTGAGAAAAGAAGATGTAAAAAGAAAGTGGTGGTTGGTAGATTGTAATGGTAAAGTTTTAGGCAGACTGGCTTCCGATATTGCTAAAATTTTAAGAGGAAAAACAAAGCCAGAATTTACTCCATTTGTTGACAATGGAGATTTTGTGGTATGCGTAAATGCAGAAAAGATTAGACTTACAGGTAAGAAAACACAACAAAAAATATACTATTCTCATTCAGGATATAGAGGTGGACTTAAAGAAAATCCGTTTATGAGAATGAGGGAAAAGAAACCTGAATGGATTATATATCACGCAGTAAAAGGGATGCTGCCAAAAAACAAATTAGGTAAGAAAATAATAAAAAAACTCAAGGTGTATAAAGGGCCTAATCATCCCCATACTGCGCAGAAACCTCAAAACATTGAAATAGGAGGGTAATTAATGATGGCTCAATCAGGATTTTTTTATGCCACAGGGAGGAGAAAAGAAGCAACAGCAAAGGTTTTTCTGATTCCAGATGGCAGCGGTAAAATTTCTGTAAACAACAAATCTACAAAGGAATATTTGGGCAGGGAAACGCTTATTTATGACATAATGAGTCCACTTGAATTAACAAATTTGAGAGAAAAATTTGATATTAAAATAAAGGTAATGGGTGGAGGGAAAAGCGGTCAGGCAGGTGCTATAAAATTGGGTATTGGCAGGGCATTGATAAAATATGATGCCTCTTTGAAAAAATTATTGAAGGATGCAGGTATCCTGACCCGTGATGCAAGGATGGTGGAAAGAAAGAAATACGGGCAGAAAAAGGCAAGAAAGCGTTTTCAGTTTTCTAAGAGATAATATTAATACTAACACACCCCTGGACCAAAGGAGTGGTCCGAAAGGTCTCCAAGGGATGAAGGGGGTGGAGGAAAAACCAAAAAGGAGGTTATGTGCTTGAACTTTCAGTAAAAGAACTTTTAGAGGCGGGAGTCCATTTTGGACATCAAAAGAGAAGGTGGAATCCTAAAATGACACCTTACATCTATATGGAACGACAGGGTATCCATATCATAGATATCCGTCAAACCTTAATGAAATTAAATGAATCTTATGAATTTGCAAGGGATATGGCAGCACAAAATAAAAAATTCCTATTTATCGGGACAAAAAGACAGGCAAGTGATGTTATTAAATCTGAAGCAGAGAGAGCCGAAGCCTTTTATGTAAATGAGAGATGGATTGGTGGAACATTTACCAATTTCTTTACTATCAGAAAAAGTGTGGAAAAATTATTCAAGATTGAATCCTTACTTAAAGGAGACACAAAGACACCCCTTACGAAAAAGGAAATCGCTAAACTCCAGAGAGAAAAGATGAAAATGGATAAGTATTATTCAGGTATAAGAGAAATGGATAGAATCCCGGATGTAATGTATGTAGTAGATGTAAAAAAGGAATTGAATGCTATAAAAGAAGCAAATCTTGTAGGTATAAAAATCATAGGTATAGTTGATACAAATGGCGACCCTGGTATGGTTGATTATCCTATTCCTGCCAATGACGATGCGATGAGGTCAATAACTCTTATAACATCTATAATCTCTTCGGCAATAGTAGAAGGTAAAAAGAAATATGAAGATGAAAAAGAGAAGGAAGACGAGAAAAAGGATGAGGAGGAAAAATGAATATTGAATTATTAAAAGAAATTAGAGGAAGGACAGGGGCAGGAATGCTTGACTGTAAAAAGGCCCTTGAAGAAGCCCAGGACGACATTGAAAAGGCAATAGAAATCCTGAGAAGAAAAGGTATTGCCAAAGCAGAGAAAAAAATGTCAAGAGAAACAAAGGAAGGGGCAATCGGTGCATATATTCATCCAGGTGCCCGCCTGGGAGTCCTTGTAGAGGTAAATTGCGAAACAGACTTTGTGGCAAGAACAGATGAATTTAAGAGATTTGTTAAGGATATTGCAATGCAAATAGCAGCAACAGACCCTATAGCCATAGCAAGAGAAGCCATCCCTCAAGAGGTTATAGACAGAGAATTATCCATTTATAAAGACCAGGTAAGCACAATGAATAAACCAGAAAGTGTGCTTGAAAAAATTGTTGAAAGCAAAATGGAAAAGTTTTATAAAGATGTTGTGCTCTTAGAACAACCGTTCATCAAAGATAACTCTATCACTGTTATGGAATACTTAAAAGAGCATATATCTAAATTTGGAGAGAATATCACGATCAGAAAATTTGCTCGATTCAAATTGGGTGAATAGTGGAAAGGATTCTTCTCAAACTTAGTGGAGAATCTCTATCTGGCGGTGGAAAGGGATTTTCACCCGATTATATAAGGAAAATCACAAATGAAATAAAAAATGTATGGGAAATGGGGATAGAGATTGGTATCGTGGTAGGAGGTGGAAATATTGTAAGGGGAGAAGAATTATCGGGTGGGTTGAAAATTGAAAGAATAAACGCCGATTATATGGGAATGCTTGGCACACTAATTAACGGAATTATGCTTACAAATATGTTTGAAACAGCAGGTATATCATCTGTCCTGATATCTCCTTATGGATTTGGTCCTGTCGCTGAGGAATTCAGCGAAAAAAGGGTAAAAACCTATTTAAGGGAAAGAAAAATTATTATATTTGGATTTGGGACAGGTAATCCTCTGTTTACAACAGATACAGCAGCAGCGCTCCGCTCATTTCAAATTGGAGCAAATGCCTTAATTAAAGGCACAAAGGTAGATGGCGTTTACGATAAAGACCCTTTAAGGTATGCGGATGCAAAATTTTACCAGGAACTTTCATATATGGATGTTCTAAAACTTGAATTAAAGGTAATAGATGCAACCGCTATATCCCTCTGTAAAGAATTTAAAATTCCCATCTATGTGTTAAATATAATGAAAGAAGGCAACTTAAAAAAACTGATTCAGGGCAATAGAGTAGGAACAATAATAAAATAGGAGGTAAAAATGCCTGAAAAAATACTTTCGGAAACAAAAGATAAGATGAAAAAGGCAGTAAGTGTATTTTCCGGGGAAATAGCGACAGTTCGCACAGGAAGAGCAAGCCCCTCCGTGCTTCAGGATATCAAAGTTGACTATTATGGCAACCTTACCCCACTTAATCAAGTTGCATCTATTACTGCTCCTGAACCTGATTTGCTAATTGTCCATCCATGGGATAAAAATATATTAGGTGCAGTGGAAAAGGCAATTCTGAGTTCTGATTTAGGTTTAAATCCCTCTAATGATGGAAATGTTATCAGAATCCCCATTCCGCCATTAACAGAAGAAAGGAGAAAAGAAATTGTTAAAATGGTAAAAAAGATAGCCGAAGAGTCAAGAATTGCCATCAGGAATATTAGAAGGGGAGCGAATGATGAACTAAAAGGAAAAAAGAAAGAGGGAAAGATATCTGAAGATGATGAAAAAAGGCTTGAAAAAAGGATTCAGGAACTTACTGACGAACATATACAGTTAATAGATAATATACTGGAAGAAAAGGAAAAGGAAATCTTAGAAGAATGAATGTTCCGAGGCACATTGCCATAATTATGGATGGAAATGGAAGATGGGCAGAAAAGAGAAAGATGCCCAGAATATACGGACATAAAGCAGGTGTTAAAGCAACAAGGAGAGCAATAAAATCTGCCATAGACCTCGGAATAGAATATTTAACATTATATACATTTTCCCACGAAAATTGGTCGAGACCCAAAAAAGAGGTCGACGCCCTGATGAAACTTTTACAGGATGTCATTAGAAACGAGACAAAAGAACTAATGGATTATAATGTAAAAGTGAGATTTATAGGTAATATAGAAGAACTTCCTGCATCCGTAAAAGAAGAGGTCGATAAATTAACAGAAAAGACAAAGGAAAATACAGGATTAACACTGTTAATTGCTTTAAATTATGGAGGCAGACGGGAAATTATGGATGCAGTGAATAAGATTATACAACACAGGAAGGAACCATTAAAATATGAGAATGATTTTCGTTCATATCTTTATGCCCCGGATGTCCCTGACCCTGATTTACTAATAAGAACAAGCGGAGAGGTAAGGGTTTCCAATTTTCTCCTATGGGAAATAGCATATACAGAAATATGGATAACAAAAACACTTTGGCCCAATTTCAAAAAGACACATATAATAAAAGCAATTCAGGAATACAATCAGAGAGAGAGAAAGTTCGGCGGGATAGGATAAATCTTAGAGACAGATGGCTCGCTGCTCTTCTATTTATACCTGCTCTGATTGTCATTGCCTGGGCTGGGGATATATATTTCCTCATTTTGATAGAACTGGGTATAGGCATAGGCACCTATGAATTTTTTCAAATTTTAGAGAAACGGGGCTTAAAACCATATACAGGATTAGGCATTGTGGCTGCCCTTATATTGGGAATAAACTCATATTTCCAGAGCCATATATTCACATTTATCACACCCTCTGCATTAATTTTTGTTACCTGCCTTTTTGAACTATTTAGAAAAGACCAGAAAAACGCAATTTATCATATTTCTACTACTGTTTTTGGCGTTACTTATGTGGGCTGGTTAATGAGTCATCTGATTCTCTTGATGGAAATGCCCAGTGTAATTTCCCACCATACTTATTATAATATTTTCCATTTTGTAATTAGAGAGGGAACAAGTTTTGCATTCCTTCCTTTTGCCCTTACATGGATTAATGATACATTTGCATTTTTTATTGGCAGGAAATTTGGAAAACACCCATTTTTCCATAAAATTAGTCCCAAAAAAACCGTAGAAGGTGTTATAGGTGGAGGTATATTTGCCATTATCGGCGCATTTATATACAGATATATCTATGGTTCCTATCTTTCACCATTTGATTGCATTGCGTTAGGGGGATTAGTCGCAATCCTTGCCCCTCTTGGAGACCTGACTGAATCAATGTTTAAAAGAGATATAGATATTAAAGACTCATCTAACACAATACCAGGACATGGAGGTATACTGGATAGATTTGATAGTCTTTTATTTACTGCCCCTGTTATATACTATTACCTGAGGTTTTTTGCAGTAAGATGAAAATTTCGATAATAGGTTCAACAGGTTCCATAGGAAAAAATACCCTGAAAGTTGTAGAGCACCTTAGAAACATTGAAATTGAAGCAATTGCCGGTGGAAGAAATTTAACACTCTTACAGGAACAGGCAGAAACATTTGGAGTGCCAATTGTATGCACTGCATTCCCTGAACTTTGTTCAGAATTAAAAAGTATCACCAACAAAAAGGTATTATGCGGTATAGAAGGATTAAATGAGATTGCTACGCTTCCTTGTGTAGATAAGGTTGTAATTTCTTCTGCTGGGGCTTCTGCATTCTTTCCACTATATAATGCGTTAAAGAACAAAAAAACTGTTGCACTTGCGAACAAAGAATCTCTTGTCGCTTACGGAGGCATCTTAAATCGAGAAATTCCTGAAAGAAAAATTATTCCTGTGGACAGTGAACATTCTGCAGTATTTCAATGTTTGGAAGGGAAAAATATAAATGAAGTGAGAGGAATTATTCTTACTGCATCGGGCGGACCATTCAGGGATAGAAATGACCTTTCCAAAATAACTCTGGATGAAACTCTTGCACATCCCACATGGGATATGGGTAAAAAGATTACTGTGGACTCAGCAACTCTGATGAATAAAGGATTTGAAGTAATAGAAGCAGTAAGACTCTTTCGTATTCCCCCTGAAAAAATAGAAGTTGTAATTCACCCACAGTCAATAATACATTCAATGATAGAAATGATTGATACAAGCGTCTTTGCACAACTTTCATATCCTGATATGAAATTGCCTATCCAATTTGCGTTAACATATCCTAAAAGAAAAGTTTCTTTGTTAAAACCACTTGATTTTACAGAAATAGAAAAACTCGAATTTTTTACGCCCGATTTTGAAAAATTTCCACTCTTAAAACTCGCCTATAAGGTTATAGAAAAGGATGGCAACCTTCCTGCAATACTTGCAAAGGCAGATGAAATAATGGTAAATAAATTTTTAGAGGGAAAATCTTCATTTTTAGATATTCAGAAGACAGTGATTAAAGTAGTTGAAAAAGCACCCTATGTAAAAGAACCATCCATTTCCGATATCCAGGAAGCAGAAAAATGGGTAGAAGAGGAAATCAAGAGGAGGGAGTAATATGATTGCCTTTATTGTTGCTGTAATATTATTGGGTATACTCGTTGTTGTTCACGAAGGAGGACATTTTATTGTCGCCAAGGTTTCAAAGATTTCCGCACCTATATTTTCTATTGGATTCGGACCAAAAATATTCTCGTTCAAAAGAGGAGAGACTGAATACAGAATCTCTGCTATTCCATTTGGCGGTTATGTAAAATTAAAAGGGATGGAACCGGGTGAATATACAGAAGAAGAAAATGCGTTTTACTCAAAATCACCATTAATAAGACTTGGAGTCGTTCTTGCAGGACCTATCTCCAATTTTATTCTGGGATTCCTTATCTTCTGGATGATGATTATATTTACAGGGGTAGAGGTCCCACCTTTTACAAAGGTCGGAGGTATAGAAAAAGCAAGTACAGCAGAAAAATCAGGGATAGAAAAAGGCGATTCCATTATTTCTGTTAATGGCAAAAAGGTTAAAGACTTCTATGATATTGAGAATTTAATTGGGAAAGGAAATGTAGAGGTTGCTCTCATTAGAGAAAATAAAAAATTAGATGTGCATATTCCAAGGATAAAAAAGGGCCTGGGCATTTTACCATTTTTCCCTCCCATTGTAGGTCAGGTGGAAAAACATTCTCCTGCTGATTCGTTGGGTTTAAAAAACGGTGATAGAATACTAATGATAAATGGGAAAAAGATAGATGAATGGGAGGATATGAAAAATATTGTAGCAAATTCACCAGGAAAAAGATTGTCTATCCAGTGGAAACACAATGGCAAGATGTTTTCAGGAAATATCGTGCCCAAAAAGGCTCAATCTATTAAAAATGATTCTATTATTTCTATTGGTATCCTGGGTATTGTATCCTATAGCAAAACAAAAAGGATACCTTTGTATCTTTCATTTATAGAAGGGGGAAAAAGGGCTATATTTTCTACATATCAGATGCTTTATAACCTTGGACTTATTATAAAAAGAAAGGTTTCCGCAAAAGAATTAGGTGGACCTGTTGCGATTGTTTATCTTACAGGAAAAAGCCTTGAATTTGGATGGAAAAACCTCTTTGCCTTTTTTGCCATTATCTCTATAAATCTTTTTATTGTAAATCTTATTCCTCTTCCTCCTCTGGATGGTGCGCATGCCTTACTTTCTCTGGTTGAAATGATTACGAAAAAGAAGCCCAACAAAAAAGCTATGGAAATTATCGAACAAATTGGATTTGTTATCATTATGCTTCTTATAATACTGGTATTTTATAATGATACAGTAAGGTTTGGAGGAAAATTCATAGGCAGGTTTTTCGGGAAATAGATATGCCTCAGGGAATGAAAAAAGGTGTAGCATACTCACTTACAGGACAAATAGTAAGTGGAATTTTTTTACTTGTATTTAATATCTCCGCCGCAAGGATATTAGGCCCTGAAAAATATGGCATTCTAAATGTGTTCTATGCATTACTTTTGGCATTTTCAACATTAATGGGTATGGGTATGCTTGATGGGATGGTTCGATATATATCTGCATATAAATCAGAAAAAAAGGGTATTGGCAGCATATTAAGAGAAGGTTTTATATTTTTTTTGATAATGTATATCACTGTATTTTTAATAATATTTATAGGGAGAAAATATTTTGCATTAAAATTTTTTGATGGAAACCTGAAAATTATATATATATTTACCATTACTGCATTTTTGCTTCCTCTTCTTACCTCTTATGCATATTCTATTATGGAAGGATTAAGAGAATTCTCTGGTGTTGCTGTAGCAAACTCTTCTGTTTATATTTTGATGTTTTTAATCTTTATATTATTTGTGCATTTTACAGGGAAAAAGGAAGTATTTGCTGGAATATACTCTATTACATTCTCTCTCTTTTTGGGACTAATATTATCAGGTGTTTTTATATTAAGAATAGGAAAAATACGCTTTTCTCCACTGGATAAGAGAATGTTTTACAAATTTTTAGTTATAGCCACAGTGCTAAATTTTTTAGATGTATTTATTTTAAGAGCCCCGCCCATCTTTATAAAATTATTTGGTGGGGATATGGGTAATAAACTTGTTGGAATATTTTCTTCTATGTTTTCTCTTGTAAGTTCAAGCAAAACTTTACTGCTTGCTGTATTCACTGTGTTGATGCCCCATATCGCACTTGCAGAAGGTGAGAAAAACCTGGAGCTTGGACGGAGTTATGTTAAAAAAGGAATTATTTATGTATTCCCATTAGTAGGTGGAATGATTCTTATATTTGCTTTATGGGGACCTGAGATTATTAGACTAATTTATGGTAATAAGTTTGTGATTTCACGGTTAAACGCTACTCTCATCACACTGATTATGTCCCTTTATCTTACTGCAAAGCTTGCAAATAGAATATTTGTAGGAAAAGGAATCGTCAGAGAAAACCTTTTTTATCTTCTTGGTGTAAATATTTTTCTCATTATTTTACTATTTTTCATTAAAGTATCTCCTCTTCTAAGGGTTGAAATAGCATTTAATATTGCATTATTTTCCTATAATGTAATATTATGGAAAAAGGTCAGGGATTATTATTTTCGGCAAAAATAAACACTTGCAAAAATCCTTTTTATTTTTATTTTAAAAAATAAAAAGGAGTAATTATGATGAAAAATATATTGAAATATTCAATTTTATTGCTGGTTTTACTTGTTATTACCTCCTGTATATTTGACAATACGCCCCCCACCATTCACTTTATCTATCCAGAAGAAGGAAGTTGTATCTGGAATGGAGATACAATTGTTGTAGTTGCCACTGACAATGAAGGTATTTCCAAAATCAATTTATATATCAATGACAATTTAGTAAAGACATCCAGAAAAGATACATTGAAATATGCACTCGCATTAATATCGGATAATAATTGCATTCTTAAAGTTCGGGCAACAGATATACACTGGAATATATCAGTAAAAGAGATTACTGCACAGGTGTCTTATGCTACCCCTGTGTTTCCATCTAACAATTCGGTAGTTCCTGATTCTACCCCCACATTTTTATGGCAGAGTATGTGTAATGCTGTCTCTTACCACATACAGGCAGATATGGATTCTGCTTTTACATCACCTATAATTGACGATTCTACCTTAAATACATCATATACCCCCTCTTATCCACTATTATTAAATACAACCTATTATTGGAAATTCAGAGGAAAAAATAGCTCAGGGGTATGGAGTAATTGGTCAGAAGTTGTAAAATTTAAGGTTGTTTCAGCGAGGTATTCAAATGTGCTTTACTATCCGTTCAGTGTGGATTCAGGAAGCATTGCCTATGATAGTTCTGGTTATAGAAACAACAGCACCATCTATGGTGCTTTATGGTGTGATGGAATTTCAGGTAAAGCATTATCATTTGATGGAGTAGATGATTATGTGAGAAATCCATCGGTTTCAGGATTTAATTTTTCTCAAACAAATGAAATGACGATAGAGGCATGGTTTTATTTAACTGACCATTCAACATATGATGGTATTGTTTCTGTCAACGATGCATCCGGAAATATTGCTTACAGAATAATGGTAAATCCCGAGATGCATCCTTTTTATGACCCTGGCAGTGGGACTCCAGACCAGATGGATACTACATATACCTTTAATCTTAATACCTGGTACCACTATGTTATGACGGTAGAAGGAGGAGATACAGCAAAAATCTATGTAAATGGCACAGAGATATATAAATCTCCCGATGGAGTTCCAACAATATTACCAGATGGTAAAGATTTATTAATAGGATGTGGGGAGAATCCGTATAGATGGTTTACCGCTGGTATTATAGATGAGGTGAAAATATATAATAGGGTGGTTTATAAATGAAGATACAAATTTTAGACAGTGCAACCTGAAATTCGGGATAATCAATTATAAGTTTCCAACAATCTTTTTATTTCCTTCATAATTTCTTCTGTTACAAGGATTCTGTTTTTTTTATTAAGTGGATTTGCATAATATTCTTCAAAATATATAGGTTTACCAAATATAATTTTAACCTTGTGTGCTCTGGGAAATCTTGACCCCTTCGGATAAACTTTACAGAGTCCTTTAATAGCCACAGGAACAACCGGAGAATGTGATATCAATGTTATAAGCCCTATTCCATATTTCGGAAGTTGAAGTGAACCATCCAGACTAACAGTACCCTCAGGATATATATCTATAACATTACCCTTTCTTAGCCTTTCTACTGCTGTTTTAATCGCTTCCGAATCAATTGCTCCTCTATTTACAGGAAATGCCCCAAGCATCCTGAAAAATCTTCCAATAATGGGTTTTTTAAATAGTTCCGCCTTCCCCATTGTATTCAATTGTCTATTTATCGATACACCGAGTATAAAGGAATCTAAATCACTTGGGTGATTCGGAGCAAGTATCACGCCACCCTTCTCAGGAATATTCTCTGCACCAATTACCTCAAGATTGAGATATAATTTTGCCCACATTCTTACAATATTCCATAATAACGAATAGATTGAACCCTTTTTCATAGCAAAATAATAAACAGAAAAAATGTTTTTTCAACTAAAAAATGGCGAAATGCGAAAGTAATGAAATAACAACGAACGTGAAACGTGACCGTGACTCGTGTTGAATTTGTCATTGCGAGCCTGCTGCAAGCAGGCGTGGCAATCTCACAGGATGGGTGGATACCACCTTTGTCCTGTCATGCTGAACTCGTTTCAGCATCTCTCTTTTCCTTTAACAACGCAGAGGCAAGCCTCTAATAATGCGGAATGCGGAAGTGAGAACTAAGAACTGAGAAGTAAAAACGCTAACCGCCTACCGCTAACCGCTTTCCGCCGAAAATAATGCAAAAGTATATCGTTAAGCGTAAATCGTAATTCGTTAATCGTAAAACAACGCTTATTTTATCCAACATCTAACATCCAATATCTTCTATCTCCTCACGCTTTACGCCTCACGCTTCACGTTCTTTTCTCTTTCGTTTTTCAC
>WFRC01000176.1 GCA_015486685.1 Caldifarciminota bacterium | reverse complement strand
GGCATATATGCTGGGGAGGGGCATCAATTAATCCTTATTCCTTCCCTATAAAAAATTTTCTCTTGAACTTCAGGATATTTCCGAGATAAACCCATAAAGAAGAACATAAATACATAATAAATGAAGACACCGGCTGGCAGTGCATACGTTAAAATTTGATAGTTTTGCTTATAACTTTAC
Organism: Caldifarciminota bacterium; assembly: GCA_015486685.1. Classification (GTDB taxonomy): domain Bacteria; phylum Hydrothermota; class UBA3072; order WFRC01; family WFRC01; genus WFRC01. The sequence continues at coordinate 8,357 of WFRC01000176.1, read as the reverse complement.
CAAAATTGAAGTCAGGTTTAACTTTGGTCGGAGAAAAATTGAAGTTGGGTTTAGGAATGGTAAGGATACAGGTAACTGATGCAGTCACTCATTCCTTGAGTTCTTCTATAATTCTTCCGATGTCCAGTTTCAAATCCGGAAGCTCTCTTGCTATCACATTCCACACCCTGCTGACATTTATTCCGAAATATGCGTGAGTGAGGACATCCCGCATACCTGCGATTTCTCTCCAAGGTATCTCCGGATGCCTTTCCTTTAGTTCCGAAGGTATGTTTTTTACCGCTTCTCCGATTATTTCGAGGCGCCTTATAACCGCATCCTGTGTCTTGAAATCCTCATAAAAATCCTCTTCGTCCATCCCATACGTATAGTCCTCTATCTTAATAATGGCCTCCATGATATCTTCCAGAAAAACCCGAGGTTCCTTATTCACGTAAGCGCCACCTGATTCTCCAGTATCCTCTTTTTTATCGATGGTTTTATCGTTCCGAATTCCACAAGATCGACCTTTTTGCCTATCGCATCCTCAATCTCAAGTTTAAGTCCCACGAAATCGAGGAGGCTCATATCCTCCGAAAGTTCCACCAGAATATCCACATCGCTGTTATCCTCCGCATCCCCGCGGGCATAGGAGCCGAATACGGACGCTCTCCTGACTCCCCACTTCTCCAGAATCGGAGCGACCTTTTCTTTTATTTCTTCAATACTCATCATACATGGATAATAGTATCTCCGTGCTTTTAAATGTTTCGGGGATGCGAGTAGAAAGATTGAAGGCGGGTTCAGGAAGAGTAGGAATAATTTGGCGAGAGGAAAATAGTTTATCTCACCCTAGCCCCCTTTGGGTAGGAAGGATAATGAAAGATTTAAAGGGAAATAAGCGATATAGAATTGATATAACCCTTTGGGAAAGTTATGGGAATGAGTTCATTATAGTCAGAAACATAACCTTCTAAACTAAGGATGCCTCTTACTAGCAGTCTCCGAGCTGACAATATTCGTATTACCTATAGCATAAGTTAACAAAGTCAGGTCGGAGACTATAAATACACTGCAGAAAGAATGATCAAAAGGAAAAAGCTCTAGGATGTAAGAGGCGAAGTTTCTGTCTATAGAAATTCGTGGAACATACCAACTAAATTAAGAGTATAACTGATTTATAATTTTATAGTGAATACAAAAATCTTTCATTGGACATTTTTCATGTAGGGGGTTCCTAGCTTTACACACTTTTGCTGAGAAATCTAAGATCGCCAAGTTAAAATTTCTACCTTTTCCTTGAGGTATTAATGCAGACACAGTTTCCCATAGGTGATTATCATTCCTCCCCCTCGCTTTCGCTGTTTTTATCGAAAAGACTCTCTCTATAACCCTCAGCACATTTGTATCTAATAAAGGAACATCCTCATTATATCCGAAACACAAGACTGCGTTTGCAATATAATCACCAACCCCATAGAGATGTAGCAACTCGTCTTTCTTTTTAGGAACCTGTCCCCCAAAGTTTTCTGTAATCTCTTTAGCTATTTTGATAAGGCGTTTAGACCTGTTATGTAGCCCCAATAAAGAAATCTCTTTTTCAACTTCATTGACATTTGCTTTGGATAAAATATCTGGTGTTGGATATTTATTGATGAATGTGGAATATACTTTTTCAACTTTTTTCGCATCAGTTTTCTGAAGCATTATCTCCGCTACTAAAATATGATAGACATTTGAGGTTTTCCTCCAAGGAAATTCTCTAAAATTCTTTTGATGCCATTTTAAGAGTTTCTCGACGAAGATTTTTTTCATATCGTCATTAATTGAATACATTCTATCCTCTCTTTATTACTCGTTTTAACTGCATACCGACGGCTTTTGCAAGAAGAGGAGGAACGGCATTACCCACTAGCTGTTGCATATGACTTATTAAACCATTTGTAGCATACCTTGCAGTAAAACGGTAATTATCTGGAAATGACTGAAGTCGCGCCGCTTCTCTAACAGTAAGAAGCCTGTTCTCTGTGGGGTGTATTAGCATCGCTTTTCTGTAATTTGCTACAGTAACAGAAGGTTTAGTCGGATCCAATCTTCGATAGACGCTTTTATGATCTACTTTGATAACTAGCTCCTGAGGGAGCTCACCTTTATCAATTAAATCATGCAGGCTTTCTCCGGGTCCAATATGTGCTATTCTTTCGATTACTTTTTTACTATTTCTGGTTGTAACATGGTCATAAACTCGGCTACATGTACCTCTTATTCTTTTCTGATACAAAGAGTTAGGCTCCCCCGCATATTCCATAATCGACTCCCCTACAGCACTGTTTCCTAGGGGGGGGAGGTCCCCCATAATTGCGTCCCCCACCGTAACAAAAGACTTTTTTCCGTTTTTCCCATGGGTTGGAGTCGGAGCTTTAAAATTATCGGAAGTCGTTCCAACAATAAAAATTCTTTTCCTATTTTGAGGCACTCCATATTCTGCCGCATTTAATCTAAGAACCTTCAAAGAGTATCCCAACCTGTCGAATTGCGAAAGTGTTTGTTCTAAAAACTTACCACCCTCAAAAGAGGCAATACCCATAACATTCTCCATAAGAAAGGCTTTTGGACTGATTTCATGAACAGCTCTTATAAATTCGCTTACAAGTTTATTATTTATATTTTTTGGATTTCTTGTTTTAGTATTTGCGATAGAAAAACCCTGACAAGGCGGCCCTCCAGCTACCACATCGATATCATTTTTATTTAGTCTCATCTTATTCAAAATATATTTAAATGACCTAATCTTGCGAATGTCTTGTAGCAACACCATAGTTCGGCGATGATTAAACGTATACACAAAGTACGCATCTATACTATTTTCTACTCCCATAGGGATGTCAAAACCGGCCATTTCTAATCCTTTACTCAGGCCTCCTGCACCACTAAAGAGATCTATTGCTATGGGTTTTCTTTTTTCCGTTAGTTCACCCCCGAATTTATGATTATTTTAGCCTCTGCTAAGCCTTTCAACATCTCTTTAACATTTTTAGGTAAATAGATTTCGCAATCACTAGTCACACTTACAGGGCCTTTGTACAAATCTGTTTCATCTTTGCCACAAATAGATATAGAGATTGGTTTTCCATCATGTATCTCGAGATTATCTGCTATACGTTTTGGAATCTTAAGCAATGATATTTGTTTTCTTCTCTTGGGATATATCCACCAATAATTTTCTTCGACTTGGCTCATGATTCCACAACATTCTCTTGCTATTTAAGATTTTTCTAATATAACTAGAAATAAAGAAACTAACTGTGCGAAGTTGGGGGCACATTGATGACTTAAAGCTCACATTCTTTTTAACAGTAAATACCTAGAGAATATAGCTTATGTTGCCAATATAGATGTACATGCCTCATGTATGAAAAAGAAAAAACCGAAATACTTATATATGCATGATGTATACTGTATCATATGCGGTATATAATCGATATTCCAAAATGGTTGGATATAAAAATAAAGGGCATCCTTTCCAGGAATACCTGCGATTATAGTGGAATCAATGAATTTATAATTGTAGCTTGTGAAAATCAGCTAAAACTAGATGCTATTGTGTTGGATAGAAACAGGACAAATCAAATATATACTGCAATAGCTCAAAAGACGATTAGAAAAGATGTAACACCTAGGGAGGAGTCTGAAGAACTCACATTCATCCCTATACATACACCTACTGTAGCTCCTGTCAATCCTAAGGACATAGAAACTTTAGTAATATGGGGTCAGATAAACAGAATTTTTCCTGTGAAATTGGCAGTGCGAGTTTTGGCAAACATTATCAGAAGAACTGGAAAAAATAAAATAGAACCAGAACTTTTCGAAAGAGAGGCTCCAATAGTTGCTCGGAATTTTGGTCTGAAATTATCTTCTATCGATAAACAATTTATGCGGAGAAGCGGTAAAAAACTTGCGACTGGACTTCCAATTGGAAAAAAAGAAGAACTTTCTAAAAGGAGATATGTGGCCCACTATCTAATACATCAAACAGGAAAAAGAAAACTCATCGGCGCTCTTGCAGATTTAAGACTAGCGAATATAGAGGACGGTAAAGTAGGTATTACAGATGCTGGACTCAAATTCGCTCAATTAAGAAATCCGCTTCTTGAACAAGAGGTGAATAATCCTTCCACTCCACTTTCTTCAGATGAGATATCATTATACTTGGATTTAATTCATACTTATCTTCCTAAAGAGGAAGAATTCATGAAAATTATTTTAAAGACAATCGAAGGAGGTGAGCCCCCAAGAGATGTTTTTCTCAAAAATGTACAACAGTATTTGGCTCTTTTGTGGAATAAAACACCTACAGAAGCAGTTGCAAACACGATGAGGTCAGGAGCGCTCAGCAGAATGTGGGAACTCAGACTAGTAAAAAATGAAAAAAAAGGTCGGCGGGTTGTGTACTCTATAACTGATGATGGGAAAAACTACTTGCATGGCGGAGGAAGATGATATGGAATCGAATAAGTATGTATCTATGCCTCAAAATGACATGGAACAGCTAAATCAAATAGCAAGAGAATATGAACAAGATCCAGCTAAAGGACTGTCTCATGGAGTTCAAAAAGATGCCATTCAAAATGCAGTGGGCGCTAAGATAGGGAAAAAAGAGCCAACCGCTTATAAGGATTGGAAAGTCACATTCAAGCTTATGAAAATAAATGAAAAATATGCCCTTTCATTTTGGGATGAGGGGACGACAGGTTTGACTGGAGATATACTTACAGTTGAAGAAATCACCCAGCGCTCTGGAAGCAGAACTCTGGGACCAGACCAAAGATTAGGAAGATTCTTAACAAGATTTGAATCGGGAGGAAATACTGGCCCAGGGAGTTTCGGCCGCGGTAAACTTATATTTCAGGCCGCATCTAACACAGGCCGAATCATATGTGATTCGCTTCGGTATGATGACCATAAATACATTGCTTTTGAAAGAAAGATTATAGGCACACAAATAAAGCAAACTTCAATCCCCTATGAGGATAGAGCTGCAGAGAATTTCATCAAAGATGCCACAAGCGGAACTTTAAAGCCACTGACACGCCCCGGAACTCGGATAATCATACTTGATCTTAAGGATGAAATAGTAAACGCTATCAAAATTTCATTTAATGACCCTAAAGGTGGAGACTATTCAGATTCATTCATTAAAATGATTGAAGAGACTTGGTGGGAGATTCTTTATAGGTTTAATGCAAAAATATATTTGGTATGGGGTGAGCGAACGTTACAGGCCAGAGTATCAAAAGAGTTAAAGGCCATTCTTGAGGCAAAAGATGGGCACGGCAAATGGCGTACTTATACCAAAAAGAACTTTAAAATTGTAATTGGCGGCGAGCAGTATCTAGTTAAAGAACTCAAATTTGTTGTCTCACCTCAACCCATAAACGAAGATTTACGCGGCGTATGGATTCAAAGAAAGAGGATGAAAGTAGGAGTCATGAAAAGGTTGGAACCGCATCATTCAATTAGGAAAAAATTCAGCGGTTATATTGTTCTTGGGAAAGAATTAGAAGATGTGATGGAAAATGCTGAAGGGACAACTCACTACAGCTATAGTTATGCAAGAAAGGGACCTAAACATCTAAAAGGCTATGTTGAGACTGAGTTAGAGCGTTTTCAGGAGAAAATAGGATTGCACTTTTCGAGCGGAAAGCAATCTGAAAAGGAGGATATGTATGAAGTGCTCAAAGATGTGAATGAATTTGCACCAGAACTGGGGCTGATAACCGATTCTTTATCCCGAGGTCTAAAAAGGAAGGGGGTCACAATAGAAATAGTCTCATTCAATCTTCCAGAAGAGAACACCGTTGCAGTTAGTGAAGGAGATAAGATAGGCCCTATTATCATGAAAATAACAAACCATAAACCAAAAGAATTGAACAGTTTGAAAATTATCGCAAAAGCAACTCAAAAAGAATTTGGGAACGCAAAAATGATATACAGTGAAGAATTTCGCATGCAGTCAAATTCCAGTGAAAGATTCACTATTGATGCATTCAGCCTTTCTCTATCTGATTTTGATCCCGGAGTTTTATCTCTTGATTTTCATGTTATTGAAAATAATACTAACAAGATATTGACTCACACCTCTCGTACCATTTGGTTTGAAAAAGAGCCGCCAAAACCGCCAAAAAAAGAGGATTCCTTTACGCTCGAGATATTCCCCCCAATCTTCCCTCACCCCAACTCCAGACGTGTCGAATTAGAAGAGTCTATTCTAAATATCGGTTTCAAAGTTTCTAATAATACAGTTTTTAATATAAAAATAAATGCAGATTTACTCGTCCGAAGAAAGAAAAACCCAAATGAAATATTACAAACAATAGCTAGCGAGCGAGGGGCTGTCCTCTCAAAGTTCAGTGATAAAGTATATGGCTGTGATTCCCTAGATTTTCGCAGTGAAATTTACGGTGATTTAGAATCTTTGGAGAAAATTCCTGAAGAAAGAGAGTGTGAAATATATTTCAGCATAAGAGCGGCTGAAAATATCCCTACTTTAGACCTAATAAGAGGAGATATAATATTTAAAAGAAAAATTCCCTTTTATTTTGAAGTAGATCCTCCGGGAAACTCTGTGTTTAAAGAACCAAGAGATTGGGCGGCCCCCCAAGATGGTAGGCGTTCTAAATACAGTGGCACTATGGAGACTGGTTTTATATTCTATTTAAATGTTGAGCATCCATCTTTTTTGTTCGCTAAAGAGGCTGGCGAAGATGTTAAACGATATTATATCCGAGAAGAAATGTTAAAGCAGGCATATGTGATTGCAGTTGAAGAGGGAGAATTTCGCGGCCTTGCAAAGGATTTCGAGGAAGACTTAAAAAGCAAATCTCTCGGTCCTGCCGAAGCATTTCTTAAGATAGAAGAACTTATTGGAAAATCTCTCCTAAAGGTGGGATGATTATGGCTATTCTTATCGAATATGATAAAGATGGAAATGCTATCTTTCGGTCATTAAAAGGCATTGGAACCTCTGCCGAGGAGAGAGAGAAAGCATACAGGTTAGACAATCTCCTAAAAGTCGAAATGAAAAAACTTGATAGAAAGCTTAAAAAAATAGGCGCTAACCTAGGACCCGGAAGTAAAAACAAAGTAAGACCGTATTGGGAGTTGGGCAGACTTCTAAGAAAAATATTTGAGGAATCAGGACTAGTAATTCCTGAAGAAAAATCTCTCTATCTGGTCGGTGCTCGACAACATGTGCCACTCTATCTGTTAGCAGATGATCGAAGAAACGACAGAAATCATTTAGAGTACTGTTTCAGACTCGGCTGGTACCCCAAAAAAGACGCTTTGAAAAGAAAATGGAGCGAGTGGGTAAATTTGTTTGATAGGCCTTCTATTAACCAAGAAGAGCGGTTTGAAAAGTGGGATTTAGAAATGATTAAAAAAGGAGGAGAATATCTAAAGCGCAAAAACACGCGTTTATTCGCCCAACTTCTGACTTCTATGCTGAAGAATATATACACAAAAGATCTGTCCGATGAAGAGCTTACTAGATGTTACGATGCTACGTGGTTGTTCACTGAAAAACTTATGGAAGAATATCGAGAAGAAATCAAGAATAAAGAGTTCAAAGCGACAGTTAAAAATGCAATTCTAAAAAATAGGAATCTAGTCGGGATGCTCATAGAAGGCTCTCTCTTACCTAACGAATTTGCTAATGAATTGATAAAGATAATAAGAATTCAAGAATTGCACATAGCATCCGTTTCCTCCTAAATGGACTGCTATCTGAGCATTTTCGTTGCTTTTTCTCTATCTCACCTTCGCCCCATCCTCCATCTCCCTATCCGGCGCTATCACTTTTCCTCCGGCGCTCAGCACAAGCGCTTTCCCGTCCCTGATTATCACGGCCGCCGGCCCTTCGTATTCCTTTATATCCTCGCTCAGGAACTCCGCAGGATATTCCTTATCTCCATGAAAGATATTTTTTCCGATTGTTCCGACCGTTATCTTATTCTCGGCGAATCTGGAGTACTTCAATTTCTTTGCCGGAGCGGTGCCGTCCACCTGAGTTCCCGGCTCCGCATCCACGGTAAGACATGAGACGACATCATCCGCATCCGCTGCGAGGAGCATTCCCTGAGACAGCTGCCCCCTTAGCTTTGCGGGCTCTAAATTGGCGACCACGATTATCTTCTTTCCCCGCAGTTCCTCCGGGCGGTAGTACTTTTTCAGTCCTGCCACCAGCTGCCTCGTCTCCTTTCCGAGGTTGACTCTGAGGATATATAGCTTGTCCGCATCGGGGTGATTGCGCACTTCCTCCACGAGCCCGACCCTCAGGTCAAGGCCATCCAGGGGTGACTTCTTTTCCTCTATGC
>WFRC01000175.1 GCA_015486685.1 Caldifarciminota bacterium | reverse complement strand
TCTCGTTTATTTTGTTAGAACCCATCCACTCATCTACTCTCTATTTTCCTAATCATCGTATATCTTTCTGCATAACCAAAGGGGGTAAACTTCTTACCTCCACCTTCATAAAACTTTGTAAAAAATTCCACATATTGCAATCTCAATGTATGCACAAATGCACCCAGTGTGTTGATTGCAATGCTAAAGAGATGTCCACCAATAAATATTAGAATAGCAAGGATAATTCCAACCACAGGAAAACCCTTCACAAGGTTTACCATAATATTCACAGCCATCGCAATGCCTGCTGTCACCATCCCTAATGCCATTATCCTGCTATAAGATAGTGTATCACCAACAAATCCAAAAAAACCATTATAAAAGCTATAAAATCCTTTGAGCAGTTGCTTCCACGCTGCATTGCTCCTCCAGCTGAATCCAATAATAAGCACAACAGGTATTATCTCAAGAAATGCAGCCTTTGTAAGATAATCTTTATGAAGTATTTTCCCTCCGATTGCTACAAACATAAGAAGCCAGAAAACAATCCATGAAAGTTCATTCGCAATCCCATCAAGATATGCTTTTCTGCGTATCTTCTGCATAAATCCAATACCATATCCAAATAAAATCTGAACAACAGCAAAAATAAGTGAAAGGAAGAAAAATTTTAATGGGTCTTTGAATGGGTCAAACCACATAAATTTTGTCTTGAATTTACCCAAAAATGGGAATACACTGTCAATATTTCCAAACCACCCCCCTGTTAAGGCACCTGCAAATATGGTAAATATACCTCCTATAATTAGCACCCATAAGAATCTTTCTCCTCCGGGAATTTTTTTTAGGAGAAAAAGGCCTAAAATGATTAGAACAATACCATAACCTGCATCCGTTAGACAGAATGCAAAGAATAGTGCAAAGAATATGCTCATTAAGGGAGATGGGTCAAATTCAAATCTTCTTGGAAGCCCATATAATTCTGTAATTACCTCAAATGGTCGGAATGCAGGCTTGTTCTCCATCTCAACCGGGTATTCTTCATTGGGTTCTGGTTCACTTATATGTGCATCCACATACTCAAACTTTTTCAAGAAATCCTTCAATCTTTCTTCATCCTTTTTCTTAAACCATCCTTCAATAATAAATATAGTCTCGGTCTCAATTGCATTATTTAAAACCCTTTCACGCTGGAGATGAGATGTCAAATAATCATAATAGACAAGAAATTTGTCTCTTTCTTTTGCAATCTTTTTTGCCCGTTTAATTAATTTTCCCTCCTCCTCTTTTAATGTGAATATTTTCCTCTCAATATCAGATATTGCCTCTCGTGGAGTTTTGTCAATATCACCTATATCAACAGGTTCGAACTCAAAACGGGATAGGATATTTCTTACTTCCCCTGATTCATCCCGGGAGCAGATGGCTATAATACCCTGTTTCTCCGTATCCTGATAAACAATCTCAAAATCTACATCAAAATTGGAGAATGCATCTTCTAATATTTTCTCATCCTGCTTTTTCACAAAACCTACATCTATATATATTTTGTCTGTTGATTTTATAGAACTTATTAGGGCATTAACCTTTATCCATGGCAACAAATTATCTTTATTTGTATTCAAAGAAGAAATCTTTGAGTGTATTTCTGATATATTGTGTTCTATCTCATTCGCCTTCTGAATTAAATCTGTATCTAAACTCTTTATAATTTCAGCATATTGTTCAGGGGAAAGTACAATCTTCAAATCTATAAAAGAAGAGAGAACCCCTCCCTTATTCTCAAATTTTTCCAGGAAGTGCAATGCCCTTTCTAATTCTGCCAATTTTTTCTCTCCATCCCTATCTGTATATTCCTGCTCTGATACAAGGTCGGGAAATTCTTCCGCAATATCTTTTTCCCTGATATTGGAAATATGAACAAATGCATCCTTTTGTAATTTTTCCAAAAAACCTTCCTTTTCTTCCTTATATAGGAGGAAGGTTACCTTTTTCATAGACGAAACACTCATCCTTCAAAAATCCTTTCCACAACCTTTTTAGCAAGGGGTTCTACCCTCTTTTTTGTCTTTTTGATAATCTCCTCAATCTTTTTATCCGTCTCTTTCTTTAATTCTTTTAGTATTTTCTCGGCATCTTTTTTAGCAGAATCCAGTGCATCCGCCTTCATCTTTTCTATATTTTCCTGAGTATCTGCCTTCATCTTTTGTATCTTTTCTCTGCCGTCTTCTTTTGCTTTATCTGCCTTTGCCTGTGCATCTTTGACAATATGGTTTGCCTTTTCCTCTGCTGATTTTATCTCCTTAATCATTTCTTTGACCATAATACTCCTTTTTGCCATAGATTAAAAACAAAACTCACTTTGTCAACAAAAATTTTAATCATTTTGAGAAAAAATTCACAAGCAGGAAAAATCAGACATAAAAATGTTAAGAGAAATTAGGGTCAGTGTTCCAATTTTCTCTCTTTCACTTTTGCGAAAAAGTGGTGGATTGCTGTCAGTAAAGAGAGTTGAGAAATATGGCATATATCCTATTTAAATATTTCCCCTGTTTCTTTGTACCACAGCACCAAATCAAGGTGTTCCATTGGTATTTTTATCTTTTTTGTAAATTTAATCATCTTTTGTTCTATTCTTAAATATTCCCTTCTACTTAATGATGCAGGTATTTCGTCTATTACCCTTAGAAGTCTTAAATTTTTCAGGATATGCCTATCCAAAATTGCAATATTTTTACCAGAACCTATATTTCTTAAAAAATGACTCGCTTCTTTATATCCCATACCCTTAACATTGTCAACAAACCACTCTCTTGCCTCGGTATTTTTTGAAAATCCAGATATTAACGACTTTGTTTGAATTTTTCCATCTTTTGTAAACAATCTTCTTGCTTCAAGAATATATTGTGTCTTGTTATTCTTAAATCGCACCCGAGAAAGTTTTTGAACAATACTTTCCCCACTGCCTTTTAATAGCAACCCATTTAAATTTTTTACGGCATCCCAGCAGAATTTTGCCCTGGATTGTGGTGTAAGCAGGCAAAATACAAGTTCCTTAAATATATCTTCATCGGTTCCTGATGCCCATATTTTTTTAAATTCGCTTAATCGTGAAACTATTTCTGGTTTAATACTAAAATATATATGAATTACCTCGTCAAGAGGTTTCATATGTTTATTTCCCGCCCTGTTCCATTGCCTTTTTCATCATTTCCTGCATATTCATACCTTGCGTTTTCACCCTGTCAGCATCAAAAAGTTCGTCGGAAAGCCCTTTATTAATTGTAAGCGATGTTATTTCAGAAACAGTAAATAGTTTTCCATTTATATAAGTTTCTGTTTTGTAAGGCATTTCTATATTCCCTTTTATTTTCCTGAAATCTGAGTTTATACCTACCATTGACTCACCTTTATTATCTGAACCCTCAAATTTTACAAGGGTTAGAGATTTCTTGTCAATCCACATTTTCGTAAATCCTGTGCTTTTATCATCTTCCTTTTTAATAATATAGCAATTCTTTGTGCCAACCTTTTCTGTTCCTGTAATTTTTGCATTATTGCTAATATATTTCCACCAATCCTCTGTTCTTTTATATTTTTCTCCTTCCTCACCAGTAATCTTTCTTTTACCCATCATTGGAGATATCATCCAGGTATCTTTACCATCGCAGATTATAATTGTTTTCATATTCCCGAACATACCAGAAGATTGAGGCATATTCATTGTATTCTCCACTCTAAATTTCTCTCCTTTCTGCATAATCTTTGTTTCTGTGCTCATTTTTCCCTCACCAGCCACTATGCGAGTTTCTTTTACAATAGTCATATCTTTAATTTGTTTTGAAAAGTTTTCGTACATAGAATGTACCTGTTTACCAATCCGTGAAATCTCTGCTGATACAAGATTCATGCTGAAAAATAATGATAAAACAACAAATCCATATTGTACATAATTTTTACGCATTTTGCCTCC
>WFRC01000174.1:0-5000 GCA_015486685.1 Caldifarciminota bacterium | reverse complement strand
AAATATTATAATACCAACTATGGATATTATCGATTATTATGCGCAGTAAGATATTTATTCTAATAATTTTATTTACGATTCTTCCCGTGCTTAGCGTCTATGCCTCCGGTGATAAAGTTATATGCCCTGTATGTGGAGCAGAAAACCCAAAAGGAGCAAAATTTTGCTGGAAGTGCGGTGCACCCTTAAAACAAGTTTTGCAGAAAAAGAAAGCAAAAAAGGGGTACGCCAAAGAGATTGTGCCTTCGGATTCATTATTACAGACCTTGAAAGAAATAAAGGACTTATTAAAAGAAATAAAAGAGGAATTAAGGTATTCAAGAGCAGGGATTTACAGTAAACCGCAGATGGGAGACAGTCTATTAAGGACAAGAATACCCAAAACACCTCAGAAATTTCCTGTTATTAAAGAGAAAAAGAAAGAAGATAATAGTCTGGCTATAGGGGTTGGTTTGACAGGATGTCTGATTATTTATCTTCTATTGTTATTAACAAGCCATTAAAAAGGAGGTATTATGAAAAAAATTTTCTTATTATCACTTGTTCTGGGGTTTTCAGTCCTGAATGCACAGGAGGCTACAGTTATCACGCAAACCGTTAACCCATCCCGACTTTTCTCTATCCCCACCACAGAGACTATGCATTCGTTAAATATTCTGCTTATTGGTGGAGGAATGTTTGGTATAGAGAGAGAAAGGTCTCTACTGGGAAATATCAGCATTGGATTTGGTGAAATCTCAGAAATAGGTTTTTCAACATCTTCAATCGTTGATGCACTGAAACGAAAATCTGCCTCATTACCCACATCCTCAATGAAGATGAAAATCGTCAGAGAAAATGGAATTATACCCAACATCTCATGGATGGTAACAAAATCATTATGGATTGAGAGACAGGACACATCAGCAACAACATATAAAACAAGAACAGGGGACCTCTATCTTATACTTTCTAAAACACTGGGACCTGTTATGGTTGTTGGCGGTATTGAGAATACAGATGTAAGAATATCTCCTGGACCGGGAGGTATTACCGAAGGTAAATGGCAGTTTTATAATCCTATCTTTGGTATTACAATAGATGCAAATCCGAAAACAAAGGCAATGTTTGAATTCAGAGCACTCCCCAGCATTAATTACGATGACCTATCAAAGACAAAAATGGTATATGCAGGTGTAATAGGGATAAGATTTTTCTTCACAGACTGGGTATCGCTCGATGCAGGATTTAAGTATCAGAGTGATTATCAGGGGCCTGCGGATGCTGTGTTGAAAGTAGGGATAAACGCCGCTTTACCTATTGTAAAAATATTTGTGCAGGAAGGAAATAAATGATAATTCTACTTTTGTTATCTTTCCAAACTGATTCCTTAAATATCGCTGTGCTGCATTTTGATAATTTTGCGGGAGGAAGATATGATACAATAGTGGATGCCATTCCATTAATGCTTACTACCACTCTTGCCAAAGATAAAGGGCTCCATTTAGTAGAAAGGATACAAATCTCGAAGGCGTTGGAGAATTTTAAGATAGAAGCACTGGGCGGTATTGATTTTGATGCCGCAGTGAAGATTGGGAAATGGCTCGGTGCAGATGCGGTAATATTGGGAAGTCTTGTTCGAGAAGACAACCTCTTCCGTATTGATGCGAGGGTCATTGATGTAAATACGGGCAATATACTCACTGCTGCATACAGCAAAGGATATGAAATAATGAGCATTGTAGATACTCTGGGTATACATATTATAAAAAATATTGGAGTTAATAGGTCTGAAACAGGCACTGGCACACTTGAGATATTTTTCAAACTCCAGTATCTACCTATATCTGTGGTAAGAAAGATTTATCACCAGATTGTAAGATTATATATTGATAGCACATATATAGGAATTAGTCCGCCCGTTAAAAAGGTAAACAAATGGGTAAGAATCTTCTCTGTTCATCTTCCGGCAGGGAAGGAATATGAAATTGAACTAAGGCACGGATATGTAGAACAGGATAAATGGTCGGGGGAATTTTCCGCACAGCCCAAAAAATTTAAGGTAAATATTGGGAAAAACAAGGTGACCGAAATCAGATATTCCTATCTAACAGGTTTTATTTTTAAAGGATTTAAGTACAAACAATAACTTTAGTGGGGTCAGTCTTACAAATTACAAATCCCACCTTTTCACTTTTGTGGAAAACTGCGGGTTAAAATTTTGTCCTACCCTGTGCCTGAACTTTCCCGCAACCCATATTTTTTCTCTTGACAAATGAAATCAGAGTGATATATTTATTCTATGAAGATAACATTTCTTACACTGGGGTGTAAACAAAATCAGTATGAAACAGAGCGGTTGAGAAATATTTTTATTAAAAAAGGACATTCGGAGGTTTTGCTTTCAGACCAGCCTGACATTGTGTTTTTGAATACCTGCGCAGTAACAGGCCAGGCCTCAAGGCAGTCAAGGAATCTACTGAGGAGGGCTTTAAGGTCAGGCAAAAGGGTAGTGGTAGGCGGATGTGATGCAAAGGTCTTTTCTAATGTATACAGAAATTATCCTGATACCTATTTGACAAATTTTGATAATTTTCGTTATAATCTTTCTTTTTTTAGCCATAGGGCAAGGGCGTATGTAAAAATCCAGACAGGATGTAATAATTTTTGTGCATACTGCATTGTGCCTTATGCAAGGGGACCTGCAAGAACAAGAGATAAAGAGCAAATTTTGGACGAGGTGAAATTATTAAAGGAGAATGGGCATAAAGAGGTTGTTTTAACAGGAACCCATATAGGCCAATATGGCATTGATAACGGAGAAAAACTTTCAGACCTGATTTTAGATATAAAAAAGATTGGAATGAACATAAGGCTTACATCTTTGATGCCAGATGAAATTACAGATGATATTTTATCACTGCTGAAAGAAGGGGTGATTACCCCACATTTCCATATTTCTGTGCAGGCAGGTTCGGACAGGGTGTTGAAAAAAATGTTTAGAAATTATATGAGAGAACAGGTTTATTCCGTTGTTTTCAGGATTAATCAGATAAATCCCCGGGCTGCGATTGGTGCTGATTTTATAGTAGGATTTCCCGGAGAGGATGAAGAAGCATTTCAGGATACAGTAGATATGATAAAATCACTTCCGTTCTCTTATCTTCATATATTCAGGTATTCTTCGAGAACATATACTGTTAGTGCTCATTATCCGAATACTGTTGTAGAACGGGTGGCAAAAGAGAGAAGTCATTATCTTATTCATCTGGGAAAAGAAAAGAACCTTTTATTTAGAAGCCAATTTCTTGGAGATAGTTTACCTGCTTACGGCGAGAGGGAGAAGAGCGAAGATAAATATGTTGCATTTACAGAGAATTATATCCGTGTATTCCTTGATGAGAAACCAGAAGAAGAAGGGCTTGTAAAGATTTCTGCGGTGGAGGAAAACGGAACCTATGGCACCCGGATATAAATTTTTTATCCAGACATACGGCTGTCAGATGAATGTATATGATTCTGCTGTAATATCTACATTGATGGAGCAAGCAGGTTTCCAACCTGTGAAAACAGAGGAAGAAGCAGATATACTTATTTATAATACCTGTGCTGTGCGAGAACATGCAGAAAATAGGGCAATGGGGAGAATTCTTAGTGCGAAAGGAAGATATCCATTAAGGAAGATTGTTGTGGTCGGGTGCATGGCAGAAAGGCGAAAGTCAGAATTAAAAGAAAAGTATGGTATCAAATATGTATTTGGCCCCAGAGAGTACAAAAATATTCCAGGGGTTTTAATAAATCAAGAAGCGCATTATATAAACCTTAATTATGATGATATTTTACCTGAGCAAGAAGGTGTATCTGCCTATGTTTCTGTAATGAGGGGTTGTAACAGATTTTGTACATACTGCATTGTCCCTTATGTGAGGAAAGAAGAGGTTTGTCGCCAGCCAGAAAATATTATAGATGAAGTAAAAAAACTCATAAAAGATGGCATTAAAGAGGTCATACTTTTGGGGCAGAATGTTAACAGATATAAATATAGGGATATTAATTTTCCTGAACTTCTAAAATGGGTTGCAGAGGAAACTGATATTAAAAGATTAAATTTTCTGACATCTCATCCTGCGGATATTTCTTCGGAACTTTTTGAAGTAATGGTGGGACATAATAATATCACGAAATTTATCCACCTCCCCGTTCAGTCTGGTTCTGACAAAATCTTAAACAAGATGAACAGGGGATATACTGTTCGGGACTATAAAAATATTGTTAAATTCGCAAGGGGATTAATACCTGAAATTACCATTACAACTGATGTCATTGTGGGTTTTCCGGGGGAAACAGATGAGGATTTTCAAAAGACACTTGATTTTATAAAAGAGATTGAATTTGATTATGCATTTATGTTTAAGTATTCGCCGAGAAAGGGAACATTGTCTGCACTTTTTGATGAAACAATTACTGAGAGAGAAAAAAAAGAAAGGCTTTCGAAACTTATTGAATTGCAAAATAAGATTACATATAAAAAAAATGAAAGATTGATTGGTAGAGAGAGAAAAATACTTGTTCTTGGTACAGCGAAGAGGGATGGTGTTATGGGAAAAGATGCCACCGGTAAATTGGTTGTATTTAAAGGAGATAGCAAAAGGGGCAGTTTTGTAAAGATAAATATAACAGGGATTACAGGCTGGACACCTGTAGGGAAAGTAGTAAAGAGCGTAAATCGTGAAATGTGAAAGAAAAAAGGATATTAAGAAATAGTTGTAATGTTGAAAGTTGAAGGTTAAAGGTAGGAGGGGCTTCCCAGCCCCGATAAGAAAGGCCGCCGAGAGCCGTTGGCAGGTAGCAAAAAAATGAGAACGGTGATACGATGATATGGTGATATGGAAAAAGACAGGTTAAGAAAAAAGAGTGAATGAGTAGATGGGTGAATGGGTGAATGAGTAACAAACGTGTTCGTGGTGGTGATTCGTGAAAAACGGAAGAGAAAAGAACGTGAAGCGTGAGGCGTAAAGCGT
>WFRC01000173.1 GCA_015486685.1 Caldifarciminota bacterium | reverse complement strand
TCAGAGCCTGTTTGTATCCCATTTATCCACCCATGCCCATCGTGATTTATAAAATTCATCCCCTGATTTATGGAATCTACCACCATACTTGCATTCCAACTCAATGCATTTGAATATAGTTTTCTTATCGGGATAGATGCCGAAATATACTCTCCCGTAATATCCTTTCCCTTGCCTCCATCTGTAATACTATCCAGATAGTTCCCTAAAAACAGAATATTCCTTTGATAATTTGATTCCTTTGCCCGTTCATAATTTATCACCTTGTTCACAAATATTTTTGTTGTGGTTGTATCAATTACAGGTGCCCTACCCACGATTACATCGGGAAGCATATCAATTGAATCCGCAACCTCTCCAAATATGTTATTCCCATTCCTATCCCAATCACCATCCAGGTCAGCATAATATAAATCACAGGGGATGCTATCTTCATCACTGGAATGCCCTGCATTACTTGACATCGCAAAAGTATGTCTTATCGGAATAATATTTCCATCTCCTCCCAAAAGTACATAAACAACATTTGAATCTATCAGGGTTTTTATATAGTTTCTGATTTGTTCCTGATAATCTCTGCCGGAGTAATTTGCATATATCCACTCTACACTCCTGATAAAACTTGATATACCCTTTTGCCTCTCCCATCTTAGTAAGGGATTAAAATAAGGGATTAGATTTTCAGCAGTAATGATTACCTCTTTTGGAATTTCGTTTATCTTTGGAATACTAATGTCTCTTTGATTTAACACAAAATCTGTCAATATTTTATTTTTTGTTTTATTTACAGTCAACTTAAACGAAGGTAAAGAAATATCCAATTTTTTGATGTATAAAATCTGTTTTTTTGAAGGGATATATTGAACAGGATGTATAATAATTTTTGCTACCCTGATTCCAAATATATGACCATACCCCTTAAATTCTATAATTTTCTCTGGGAATGGTTTATTAAGCGAATATATCCTTTTATCAGGTTCTGTATATTTGAACATTGCAGGAAATGAGAGTGGAACAGATTTCTGGACTGGAGGTATAGAATATTCACCCTTTAAGGTATCTACAGAATAAGAAAATTTTATATCATTAAAGGAAAGATATTCGGGTAGCGCAATAAATATGCTCCTTTCAGGAAGAAAAGGAGCGCCAGGTTTACCGTACATATAGGTGCTTTCTGCAGAAATCAGATTTCCCCCGCTCTTCAATAAATTCACCTTTGGTTTACCAAAATTCAATGTATACACATTTAACAATATCAATAAAAGCATATTCACCTCCTGAACACATAATAACAAATTTACAGAAAAAGTCAAGGGGGAAAAGACAGCCGTTTGCCGATGACAGAAAGACGCTTACCGCTATCCGCTTGCTGCTAACCGCTAAAAGGATATTTGCCAGATTAATGTAGGAGGGGCTTCCCAGCCCCGATTATCTCACCAAAAACGGTAATACGATGATATGGTGATACGAATATGGAAATGAAAAATACCGTGAGGCGTAAAGCGTAAATTGTGAATGGGTAGATGGGTGGAAAAAGCAGTAGCGAGGGATGAGTAGCGAGTATATAGGGAAAAGAGAGAATGAGAAAGAAACAGTAATGGGTAAAGGACTAACAAACGTGACCGTGGTAGTGATTCGTGAAAAACGAAAGAGAAAAGAACGTGAAGCGCGAGGAGATAGAAGATATTGGATGTTAGATGTTGGATAAAATAAGCGTTGTTTTTACAATTAACGCCTCACGATTTACGCTTAACGATATATTTCCGCATTATTATCTGGCGGTAGGTGGTTAGCGGATAGCGGTCAGCGTGCTTAGTTCTCAGTTCCTACTTCTTACTTAATTCGGGTAATGGTTTTATTTAAAAACTTTCTTCCTTATAGGTCTCTTTTTCTTAATAATACCAAAACTCATATTAGTCTTTTTTGCGCCTGGTTTTAAATATGCATATATAATAAGATGTGGCGGATTTAGGATATATCCTCGGGGTAAATTCCTCACACCAATAATATATGCCCCGGGTGGAAAATTGCATAATTTGTATATACCATCTTTATTTGTAATGGATAATGAAGGTGCACCTTTAACAGATACTATTATATTCGGCACCCCCTTTTCTCCTTTATCCCATATCCCATTACTATTCGTGTCATAATATACCTTTCCGGTAATTGTCCCAAGGGGAGAAAGGGGAAATGAAATATACTTTTTTGTCCACATATTTACTGTAAATTTTTTACTATAATGCCATTGCCCATAATTTGCTGGAATATTTCTAAAATCAACCCTTACTATATGAGGACCTGCCGGGATGAAACGGAATCTATATCTCCCCTGATTATCTGTTTTTATCGTATCTTTCTCATCCAGAATTATATCTATATCTTTCCATGGAGATTCCCC
Organism: Caldifarciminota bacterium; assembly: GCA_015486685.1. Classification (GTDB taxonomy): domain Bacteria; phylum Hydrothermota; class UBA3072; order WFRC01; family WFRC01; genus WFRC01. Next base: position 8,639 of record WFRC01000173.1, on the reverse strand, counting down.
TGAATTAAAAATTTTATCGCCATTCTCATCAACGAATGCCCTCCCTTCAAGTGTAGAAAATCCAAATTTCTCTATACCTCCACTTACATTAAGCCCGCCCGAAAAACTTAAATAACCTTCGTAAAATGTAGCTCCAAGCCTCAGTTTCACTCTTGAAGGAAAAAGGGTGTTAAATTTTATATTCACCCCATTTACCTTTGTGCCTGTTACAAAAATGCCTGTTTTGAATGAAATTTTTTTGTACGGCTGTACATATAAGGAATAATATTGCTTGAAAATTGAATCTGATCTTTCCACATTAAACATCACTTTATAATATGGTGAGGATGGAAGATTAAGTCTAAAACTTGTTCTTTGTCTTTTTACTTTCCCACTTTTTAAATAATAATAGTTATAATATAGAAATTTCATATTGCCGCTTATTTCAATGCCCTTTGAAGTTGAAATCGATGCATTGGAAGGTATGCCACCAATCGCAAAATCTCCAAGAAATTTAATGGAAGGAAGGTAAGAAATTGTGGTTTTACCACTTATAGAACCTGAAAAATTTATATTCCTCCTCCCAGCAGTGCTGGAAAGGGCAATGCCTTCACCAATCGCCATACCAAAAGGAAATTGGTATCCAATAATAGAATGAATATCTGCCAGTCCTCCCGAATACAAACTTGAATATGGTGTAATATAGCGGGGAGAAATAAAAATACCCCTTCCTATCCAATGAAAATTCTGTTTTTGTAATCTATATATTATATTTGTGCCAATAAATGGTTGATTCCCATTATTATGCAGTATCCCAAAAGAGGTTTTATTGTCTATATACCAATATTCAGAAGGTTTAAAGAGAAAATTACCCGTCATCCTGACAATCTTATTTCTTTCAGGGATTTTATTATCCCTTACGGAAAAAGAAAATGAAGGCTTAAATGCAGGTATACCTTTTGTTTTTATATCAAAAAGTAACAAATACCTGTTCTCTGAAAATCCGGGAAACAGTGAATACTGTCTATTTGTAACCCTCCCAATATATAGGGAAAAATTCTTCTTACGATTTAGTTTAATACCTCTTAATCCTGGATAAGAAGAAAACGGCAACAGGGTTTTGGGTATAAAATCGCCTACCCCAATCCGTAAATCTCTATATAAAGAATCCCTCGTAAAACAAAAAAAATCTACCCCTGTACTATCTTTAATATTTTTAAGAGAAATCCGCAGTACATATTTATCTTCCTTTAGAAAGGAAAAAAGGTTGTAATAGGAAGTTTTATATCCTGAGACAAAGGTATTAGCCCCATTGATATTAGCATTATAGCTAAATACAGACAATAAAATAAGAATCATCTCAGGTGAATTTTTCTTTCACCCTGAATTAGTTCCTTCCCTCCATAATCAATAGTAGCAAATATATTATAAGTACCCCTACGCAATTTTTTGTTTATTAGAAATGTAAGTATCCTTTCTGAATTTCTTAATACCAATTTATTTTTTTGCTCTGCTTTCCAGACAGTTTCCCCTGAAAAACTTTTTATTTCAATATTACAATCTACATAATTGCGTACATTGCCCGTATTATGGTATGTTACAAATATAGTATCCTTTTTGAAATCCAGATCCTCCATATCTCCACTCAGAATACCTGTATTTGCAGATGCAAGATAAACGAACACACTAATTTCCCCGTAAATTGCAATGCTGGGGGTCCATTTTTTAGGTAATTTTTTAGACTTAAATGTAATGACACCAAGATAATCTCCTTCTGAACCCTCTGGTAAGGTTACTGTAAACCTCACAATCTTCTTCTGACGGGGGAGCAAGAGAAAATTTACAGGATTTACCTGAATCCATTTAGAACAAGAATACGGATATACACCCGCGGGCTTAAATTGAGATTTTCCATAAGGAGTGAGGAAAAAATCCTCCAGAACAATCTCTACATAGAGTGTATCCCCTGTTACATTTTTTAACTCTATTGTTTTATTTGCCGATTGATTTGCAAAAAGAGTGATTTGAAATTTAGGAGGAGAGAGGAGGAATCCAACCTGTGCAAAAAGCCAAGAAGGAAGGAGGAAAGTTATGAGTAATAACTTTTTGAGGATTCCCCCTCTTTTTTCTAAATTATGGGTCGACATACATCCTGTAGGCAATCCAACTTGTATAGGTGCCTGCAGGGTCATCTGTTTGAAGTTCAAATTCCCAATCCTCATCATAAGATGCCCATCCAGTAGTTCTTGTAGTTCCTGTTTGATGCTGTGTCCAACCTGTGCTGAATTTATTCGCTAGTGGGTGAGAAGCAGAAGCATCATGTGCAGCCCAATGTATCTGGTCAATCGTCACATCTGCTGAGAAATCTGCACCTTCTGCCTCCAGATACCACCCGGTAGCAGGAGTCTGATTGCAAAACACCTGAATTGCTTCAGTGGCACCCCCTGAAGGGTCACCAGGGTCCGTTGCCCAATATTGATACGGGAAACTTGGCGGCAAATATGGTTCTGTTGTAGTAGACAGATCAAATGTTACATCGTTAGAGACATATAAGCCTATACGAGGAGGAATATTAATATTCACGGTGACAGTATCAATTAGTGTATCTGATGCTGTCCCTGTTAATCTATCAGGTGCATGTCCAGCAACAATGCCCGCATTTGCATTAACCGCAGGAAAAAGTAAAAGCATTAATCCAATTGCCATTACGCCAAAAAACAATTTTTTCATAATTCACCTCCTTTTTTTAAGGTTTTATATGTTATAAAATAAAAATTTTTTTACATTTGTCAAGATTTTTTTTACATTTTCCTGCAATTTTTTACACTTTTCGGCAATTTTTTAACGAATTTTGCATTTCCTGATCATTTTTGAGATACCACCCTGAAAAAATCCAAATCCAAAAAATTTTCGTAAAGCGTAAATCGTGAGATGTTAGCAAAAAATAATAATACGGTGATAAGTTGATATGCTGATAAGGTAATATGGATTTTCGCATAAGTGTTGTATCCGCATCACCATATAATCGTATCATCGTATTTCCGTATCACTAGTTCTTTTCGTTTCTCGCTTATTATCTCATCTACCCATTCACTTTCTACTTCTCACTTCCCAGTTCTCACTTCTTACTTCTCTACCATCTCCATTGCTCTATTAAATACTTCTTCTGGTGTTATCTTCTTAAGGCATACTCTATTTTTACACTTAACAGCAATTTCTGGTGTACAGGGTCTACAGGGAACATCACTTTTTATTATTTGCCCTTTACTTCCAAAAGGGCCATATCTATTCTCATCAGAAGGACCAAATATAACAAGTACGGGTATATCCAACGCAGACCCAATATGGGCAACAATTGTATCATTGCTAATGAGTAGATCTAATTGGGAAACAATATACGCAGTTTTTCTGATATCATCAAGTCCTGTTAGGTCTATAAAATTTTTATTATCTCCTAAATTTCTTTTTAAGTATTCAATCTCTTCTTTTTCCTCTTCAGTCCCCAACAAAGTTAAATAATATCCCGCATTTAATATCATTTTCCCTAATGTGAGAAATTTTTCTTTGGGCCACCTCTTAAAACTCATCCCTTTGCCTGAACCCGGATGGAAACCAACCATCGTCCCCTTTTTCAAAAAAGGGATAGGAATAATCGGAATATTTATCTTTCTATTCTGTGTCTCAACGCCAAGCAGAGAAATTAATTTCAAATTTCTATTTATTTCATCAGAATGAAATTTCTTTACATTAAGATTAAAAAAAAATCCTCTACCTGATGAAGAAAAGCCTACCCTGTATTTTGCACCTGAAAGATAACCTATAAAACCAGAAAAAAATTCAGGATTTGCCGCATTGGCAATTATAACATCTGGTTTGAAATACCTTAATGATTTTAACAAAGACAGTGTCCAATCTCTTTTTCTATCTTTACCCTTAAAGGGGTCATAAATTTCGTCGTATAAACCTTTTAAAAAAATGCCTGCTGTTTTTCTTTGCGGAAATATACCAATATTTGCACCTTTGAAATTTTTCCTCAGGGCATTTAACGCAGGGTAAAACAGTAGACTATCACCTATCCCCCCCCATATAATTATACCAATTCTCTTGATAGGCCATTTTGGTGGATGCTGTCTTTCAGTAAAAATACCGATAAAATTTAAGATACCTTTAATTAAGTTCTGCAGAAACATTGATAGTAAAGCCCCTTTTTAATAGCCCACAGCCATTTTTACTTGTAATCGCAGATTTCCAGAGTCAAATATTTTCGTAAAGCGTAAGAAGTGAGCCGCAATTTGTTACTGTTTACGCTTAACGATTTACGCCTTACGCTCTTTGTTTTGTTTATTTTGTTAATCACGAATCACCACTACGAACACGTTTGTCAATCCTTTCCTCATTCACCGATTCAATTCCGCATTTTTATCTCTCATTATAATACCCCATACCTTATTCACTATGCTCTATTTTCACTTATTACTATTTACGATTTCTTGATACAACGCTTCATATCTGTCTGTCATTCTGTCCCACGAATATTTTAAGACAATTTTCCTTCCGTTTTTCCCGATGGCTCTTCTCGAATCTGGATGGGCTATAAGAAATAAAATCTTTTCTTTAATCTCTTCTGCATTTGTTGGGTCTTTTAGTAAAATGCCATTTTCCCCATCTTGAATAATTTGAGAAACTCCACAATAGGGGAATTGAGAAACAATAACAGGAACTTCTGAGGATAACGCCTCTAATATTACAAGAGGACAGGAATCATACAAAGTAGGAAACAACAAAATATCCGAAGATTTGTAGTAAATTGAGGTATCATCTGTAAATCCTTCCAGAAATATCCTCTTATTTTTAATGAATCTTTTTACTTTCTTCTTTAATGCATTCCTTACCTTTCCCACTACTACAAGTTTTACAAAATCAGGAAGGTGCTCCATCGCAGAAAGAATATTATATGCACCTTTCATACCACAAAAGTCACCAACAAACAAAAGGATTATATCATTAGAAGAAAGATTAAGCTTTTCTCTTATCCATTTTTTTGCTTCTTTTTTATTGTCCGGAGAAAAATGCTCTATGTCAACACCATTCTCAAAAACTTTTATATTGTTGGTTACACCGATTTCGTTTAAATCCTGTTTCGTCTTTTCAGAAACAGCCACTATAAAACCTTTGTTAAATTTTTTCAATATCAATTGTTCAAGATGTATATTGAATTTTGCTACAAACCAGTGATAAACCCTTTTAATAATTGATTCATACTCATATATCGGTGCAATTTTATGATACTTGTTATATACAAAATGGGCTGTAAAAATATGATGCGGAAGAACAGCAATGTTGTCATTTAAATGTATAATATCAAAATTCCTGATGTTTATAAACTTTGTAGCGACAATAAAACCCACCTGCATTAAAAGAAAACCTATTCTCGGAACAGGGATTTCCACTCTTTTAATCTTTTTCCCATTAAAAAGCTTATCCCCAAATTTTCTTGCTACAATAGTGATATTATAACCTCTTTCAGATAAGCGTTTTGCAAGATTCCATGCAAAATTTCCCTGCCCACTATTTGTTTTTACGATTTCCGTTATTATTAAAACTTTTATTTTTTTTACCAGAATATAACCTCCATATTTGCTTATAATATAAGTTTTTTTTCTAAATGCAACTTTTTTTTGCCAATCACCGTTTTTTATTTACAATCACCATTAACCTGGCTCTTTTTCATTTCGTATTAAATTCTAAATCCCAATCAATAATAACGAATGTGAACCGTTGAATTGCTGGTAGCCATTTTTATCATTCTTCTTTTTTATCCAATATCTAATATCCTTTTTTAGTCTTCATTTTTAATTTTTTATATCGGATAGGCAAATTTTACTTGACTTAATTCAAATTTATCATTATTATTGACAGACAAATGAGTAAATGGCTTTGTGAGTTTGTTGAGTTGATTGAGTTTATAGAATTAATTGGGGTAAAAGTTTATGGCATTGAAGGTTGAAGGTTAAAAGAAAAATGCAAATGGAGAGTCCGTTACTCTCTCTTTAATTTTTTACCTTTAATCTTTAACCATTTATAACTTAACAAACATTTTACGCCTCATACCTTATGCTTTACGATTTTTTAACTCGGAACTCGGAACTATATATATCTGCGGTAAATCTCTTCCTGGTACCGAAAATACGACAAGGAGGTATCTATGAATTATATATTATCGGAAGAAGAACAGATGATAAAAGATATTGCCCGTAAAATTGCAGAAGAAAAAATAAAACCAAGAAGAAGAGAACTTGATGAAAATGCAGAATTTCCTGAAGACCTCATTCAAGAAATAGCAAGGGCAGACCTATTCAGGGTTTTTATTCCAGAAGAATATGAAGGATTAGGATTGGGATATATGGGAATGGTGCTTGCGACTGAGGAACTGTCAAGCGTTTGTGCAGGAACGGCGCTTGGATTTGCAGGCACGGCATTAGGGTGTATTCCTTTGCTACTTTTTGGCACAGATGAACAGAAAAAGAAATATCTCCCGGATATAGCGAGCGGGAAAAAACTTACAGCCTTTTGCCTTACAGAACCGGAAGCAGGTTCAGATGCAGGAAATGTAAAAACAAAGGCAGTAAAAGATGGAAACCACTATATAATTAACGGGAATAAGATATTTATTACAAATGGTGGAGTTGCAGATATATATGTTGTAATTGCATCTACAAGACCTGATAGGGGCGAAAGAGGACTTACCGCATTTATACTTGAGAAAGGGATGGAAGGATTTTCCTTCGGCAAGAAAGAAAATAAAATGGGTATTCGTGCATCTGCGACAAGGGAACTCATATTTGAAGATGTAAAAGTTCCGAAAGAAAACATACTTGGCAAGGTAGATAGAGGTTTTATAGTAGCAATGAAGACATTTGATTATTCAAGAGTTGGGGTGGGAGCACAGGCATTGGGTATTGCCCAGGGAGCACTTGGGGAAGCATTAAACTATGCAAAACAAAGAGTTCAGTTCGGAAAAACTATTGCTTCTTTTCAAGGAATTCAGTTTATGCTTGCAGATATGGCAATTCAGGTAGAAGCAGCAAGGGCACTGGTATACGCAACAACAAGGCATATAGATTCAGGGGCAAAGGATGTGGGAAAAGAGTCAGCAATGGCAAAGGTATTTGCATCAGATACGGCTATGAAGGTAACAACAGATGCTGTTCAGATATTTGGTGGATATGGATATATGAAAGAATATCCTGTTGAAAAGATGATGAGAGATGCAAAAATTACCCAGATTTACGAAGGCACAAATCAGATTCAGCGATGGATAATCGCCCTGAATATGATTCGGAAAGGCACAGGATTTTAAAAAACCGTGAAGTGTAAATAAGTTGACGGTAAATGAGAAAAATTAAAAAACGTGCTCGTGGTGATGATTCGTGATTAACGAAAAAAACGAGATAGACGAAATAGATTTGCAATTTTCTATTAAACCATACTCTACTGCCATCAGCGGATAATGGTTAACAAACAATGTGTGGAATCTGCGGCATATACGGCAATATAGAAAAAGGATATATCCGTAAAATGACAAAAATCCTCTATCATCGGGGGCCTGATGAAGAGGGTTATTATCAGGATAATGATATTGCCCTTGGAATGAGGAGATTAAAAATTATTGACCTCAAATCAGGTGTTCAACCTGTTTACAATGAAAGTAAATCAATATATGTAATTCAGAATGGTGAAATCTACAATTTTCCTGAATTAAAGGCACACCTTCAAAGAAAAGGACACAAATTTTACACAAAAACAGATACAGAAGTAATCCCCCATCTCTATGAAGAATATGGAGAAAAATTTACCTCACTCCTGAATGGGATGTTTGCTACTGCTTTATGGGATAAAAATAAAAAGACTTTATTACTCATTCGCGACAGGGTTGGCATTAAACCTTTGTATTACACAATTTTAAATAAGGGAATTATATTTGGTTCTGAAATAAAATGTATTATATCTCATCCGAAAGTAAGCAAAGAAATAGATATTGATGCCCTTGCTGATTTTTTGACATACCAATATGTGCCTGCTCCAGATACTATCTTCAAACACATAAAAAAACTCAGGCCCGGTCATTATTTAAGAATTGACGAGAAAGGGGTACAGGATATAAAGTACTGGGATATTGATTTTCAGGATGATTTTTCCTTCAATGAAAATGAGATTATAGAAGAACTGGAATTTCTTATCAAAGATGCAGTGAAAAAAAGACTTATAAGTGATGTGCCTCTGGGCACTTTTTTGAGTGGAGGGCTTGACTCTTCACTTGTATCTGCGATAATGCATAACCTGTCAAATAAAAGGATAAAAACATTCACCATAGGCTTTGAAGGATTTGGACACTACGATGAAAGACCATTCGCAAAACAGGTAGCAAATTTGATAAATAGCGAACACTATGAATTTATTGTCTCTTCTGATATGATTCCTATGATGGAAGATATTGTATGGTATCTTGATGAGCCTATTGCCGACCCCGCTGCCTTACCTACATATCTCATTTCAAAACTTGCAAGGGAATATGTCATAGTTGCTTTAACAGGTGAAGGTGGAGATGAAAATTTTGCAGGTTATCCACGATATATATTAAGTTTGATTGCAGATAGACT
>WFRC01000172.1 GCA_015486685.1 Caldifarciminota bacterium | reverse complement strand
TTTTGCTCCTCATTAACTAAAAAATTCAAGATTTATGCACTACCTCCAAAAGTCGAAAGTCTTGATGTTGTCAAGCCCAAAATTGTATTTTGGGATTTTAATGAGGAAGGTGGGTCAATTTTCAGATGGAATTCAAATGAAAGCTGGAAACTGGAAGACTGACCCCGATGCTCCTAAGAACTGAGAAGTGGGAAGTAATAAAAACCGTGATGCGTGACCGTGTTTCGTGTTCAGTATAATACGGAATGCGGAAGTGAGAATGCGGATTTAACGAATTAACTACACCCATCCCGTGAGATTGCTTCGTCGCTTTGCTCCTCGCAATGACAATGCTTTCGGCTGTCTTTTTCATCTCACCCTCCCTTTATCCCTCCCGTCAAGGGAGGGAGATTAAGAAATTATCAGGGCTGGGAAGCCCCTCCTACATTCTCGTTTATCTCGTTGGTTTCGTTTGTTTCGTTTATCTCGTTTTTCACATTACCTCTTGCCTTTTACCCCTTATTGTTTTTTCCTCATTTTCTCTTTTCCCTATATACTCGCTACTCATCCCTCGCTACCGCTTTTTCCACTCATTCACTAATCTTTTTACCAACGGCCATCGGCTTTCGGCTGCCTTCCTCACTTCTTTCCTCTTCCAACATCTACCTTTGAAAATTTGGTATAGGGAGCACCATGGGTCATTTTAGCAATCTGTTCAGGTTCTCCTTTACCACAATTAAGCACGCCATAAGGCATCCAGAATCGCTTATCTGTTAATCCTACAAGACTTCCCCAAAATTTTGGTGTAATGGAATGATAGATAACATTTTTAAGGGGGCGTACCTTTTTACCATTTTTTATCTCATAGAATAAATCGCCGCCAAACTGGAAATTCAGCCTTTGCTGGTCTATGGAAAAACTTCCCATCCCATCAATAAATATACCGTCCTTAGTATCTGCAATTAAATCATCAGGTGATACTTTTTCTTTCCCCGGGGCAAGCAAGAGATTGGGAATCCTGTTTATAGGAATATTTGCATAATCCTGTGCCCTTGCAGAACCTCTGGAATGTTTTTCTCCGATGCTGGGTGCTACTTCTCTTGTAGATGAATAGTCGTTCAAAATCCCCTCCTTCACAATATACCACTTTTTCCCCTTTACACCTTCATCATCCCATCCTGTTGTAGCAAGCCCTCCTTTTAGTGTGTTATCACCAATGAAGTTTACCAATTTTGAACCATATCTGAATTTCCCCAATTTTTCAGGTGTTGCAAAACTGCCTCCTGCAAAGTTCTGCTCATATCCCAAAACTCTATCCAGTTCTGTTGCATGTCCCACAGATTCGTGAATGGTGAGTGCAAGATGAGAAGGAGCGAGTATTAAATCCTTTTTGCCTTCACTGGGTTCCTCTGCATACAATTTTTCAATACTTTCTTCCCTGACCCTTTCTGCATTTTCAATAAGTTTTAATGACTCTATATGCTCATAACCCTTATTCATAGGAAACATCTGAAAACTCCTTCCCTGCATATCACCCTTATCTACCGCATATGCACGATACTCTGCCCCTGTTGTATAGGTTATAGTTTCAATAAAATCTCCCTCTGTGCTTATAAAGAATTGATGCCTCCTGACAAAAATGAAATACACCACTGCCTTTTTTATAATGGGTGATTTCAATAAAATATCATTTATAGAGAATGCAAGGTTTAACTTTTCAGAAATCGGGATATCAAATGGGTCAATCTTTATTGCTGTTTTGAAAAATCCATCCCTGTAAACAGGCTTATCAGCAAGCGTAATGTCCTTTCCAGACAACCTACTGGATTCTATTGCAATTTTGGTTGCTTCTTTTGCGATTTTCCTGAGCTCGTTTTTATTCAATCCTGAATGTGAGGCAAATCCCCATTTGTTGTTATGCAGCACCCGAACGCCAAAACCTTCATCAATGCCTGAATTGAGAAGTTTTATACTCCTGTCCTGAACATAGATTTCCTGCACCTCATTTCTCTGAATCCTTATATCCCCATAATTAACCCCTGAATCAGATATTATATTCTGTGCGTATTTTGCTAAATTCTTCATCATTCCCACTCTATTGTAGAAGGTGGTTTTGAGCTTATATCATATACCACCCTGTTTACACCTTTTACCTCATTTATAATTCTGCTGGAAACTCTTCTGAGAAATCTTTCAGGCAAACGATACCAATCCGCTGTCATACCATCAACACTATCCACTGCACGTAGGGCAATGGTATACTCATAAGTGCGTAAATCTCCCATAACGCCTACTGTTTTTACAGGCAATAAAACAGCGAATGCCTGCCAGATTTTATTGTATAATCTTGCCTTTTTTAATTCCTGAATAAATATTGCATCTGCTTCTCTCAACATATTTAACCTCCTTTTTGTAATTTCTCCCATTATTCTAACGGCAAGCCCTGGGCCAGGAAATGGATGCCTGTTCTTTATATCATCAGGAAGTTCAATAATTTCCGCAACCTTTCTTACTTCGTCCTTAAACAAATTTCTCAAAGGTTCCACCAATATCAGTCCTATCCTTTCAGGCAAACCTCCTACATTGTGGTGTGTCTTTATGGTTGCAGAAGGCCCCAGCACATTTTTTGATTCAATCCTATCCGGATATAATGTGCCCTGAATCAAATATTTCGCTCCTATTTTTTTTGC
>WFRC01000171.1 GCA_015486685.1 Caldifarciminota bacterium | reverse complement strand
TTTGTAAAATCCTTTGCAGAATCAAGTTATCCTTTAACCCCTCAAGGCCTTGTCTCTTATTTAGATGATAAGAGCAGTGAGTGGAATAAGAATACAGTCATTGTGAGGTATCAGATACTGAAGCAGTTTTTAGAAACTGCATGCGGGTTTAATAAGAATGACTTTTCCCCTCCAAGATGGAGGAAAGCAACAAGGCTCCCTATATTCTTAACAGAAAGAGAAGCAAAGGCGCTGCTGAAGAAAGCAAAGAACAATCTAACTCACTATGCGATGATCTCATTCATGCTAAATACAGGGGTAAGGGTGAGTGAACTGATAAATATTAAGATAGAAGATATATCAGTTGAAGAAGAAGGCGTTACCGTAAGGATATTGGGCAAAGGTGATAAAGAACGGATAGTCCCTATATCTCAAAAACTCTATGAACTGCTAAAAAAGACTGTCGTACGGAATAGAACGTCAGGGTACCTATTTACATCCCGTAACAAGCCTTACAACAGATCTTGGGTATATATATTTGTTTCACGCTACGGAAGACTTGCAAATATTAAAAAGAGAGTATCTCCTCACGTACTAAGGCATACGTTTGCAACCATTGCTCTGAACAACAACATCCTTACCGTTCCTCAAATACAGAAAGTATTAGGCCACTCAAACCTCAGGACGACAATGATATACGCAACTGTCACGATGAAAGAGATAAGGAAGGCAATTGATAAGTTCTCTGAGGCGATATTGGGGTGAAAAATAAGTTACTTATCTGTGCATAAATATACATTAATATACCTTTTATCAATGAAGTTGAAAATTTTTGATAGTAAATTATAGTTAATTAAAGGAGGATGAGATATGAAATTAAAGCAAATTGAGATTAATAAATTTAGATCAATCGACCATATCGGTATCAAGGTTAATGATTTAGCAATCTTAATTGGTGAAAATAATGCAGGTAAAAGCAATATTTTAAAAGCATTAGAATTATTTTATCAAGATTCTATTAGAGGTATTAATGAAGAATATTTTTATTTTAAAAATCAAAATCAGCCAATAGCAATCTCTTTAACTTATGACGGAATAATGGAAGATGAGAGAAATCAAGAACGTCTAAAACACTGGATTTATAATGATTCCATAAAAGTTAAAAAGGTTATTGAATGGGATGGTCAATCACAAAAATACAAAATGACTTTATTTGGTTGGAAAGCAAAGCCAAAAGAAGCGTATTTTGATCTTTCGAGATTCGATGAATATAAGTCAAGGATCAATGACATTGTTAAAGACAATAGATTACCTGCGTATTTTAAAACGGATAAAGGAACTGTAACTCAAGCGTCTTATAAACAAGGAGTATCAAGGCATATAGAGGAAGGCAAAGTGGAATTTGGTGATCCTGAGTGGATAATGAATCCAGGTGGTTATAAAGAAGTGTTTTCGAATTTATTACCTAGGTTTTATTTAGTCCCCGCTGTTAAAGACGCACAAGACGAGTCAAAAACTACACAGAAAACGATGCTAGGTAAATTAATCAACGAATTGACTAATAGAATTATAAGCAAAAATCCAAAATTTGATGATGTAAAAAATCAGATCGAGGGGTTGAAAAAATATCTAAATAAGTCTGAAGATGGAGACGATTCTGAAAGACTCCAGGAAATAAAAGATCTCGAGGGAACTCTCTCTTCTATAATAGATGAAAATATGCCAGGCACAAAAGTAGGCATTGAAATTGTAACACCAGAATTAGTTGACTTATTCAAAGATACAAAAATAACACTAGATGATACTTTGTCAACATCAATAGATTCTAAAGGAAATGGTCTTCAAAGAGCATTAATTTTTGCTTATATACGTGCTTATGCTAAAATTATTAGCTCGATAGAAACAGAAGAAGAAACAGCTACTCGAAATTTTATTCTTGCAATAGAAGAACCAGAATTATATTTACATCCAAACGGACAAAGGAAAATGATGAATGTATTAAGAAATATTTCGAAAAGTGATCAGGTCTTAGCTTGTACTCATTCGAATTTTTTTGTAGATATGTATGAATATAAAAATATTATTGTAGTCAACCGTGATAATTCAGGTCCAACTAATGTATTTCAAGTTACTGACGAAATTTTCGAAGCAGAAGACAAAGAAAGTAGAAGACGATTAAAAAAGATTTTTCGTTACTTAAGTCTTTTTGATTTATCAAGAAGTGAAATGTTTTTTTCTAAGAAAGTTGTGTTAGTTGAAGGGGATACAGAAAAGTTTATCATACCTTTCTGGGCTTCAAGATTGGCTCAGAAGGACAAAAAATATGACTTTTCGTCAGATAACATATGTGTAATAGAGTGTGGTGGCAAGACGAACCTACATATCTTTATGCGTGTTCTTAATAAATTTAAGATCCCTTATGTTGTAATACATGATATCGATCCAATTAACTTTCCGGGGAATAAAGAAAATAAGACAGACAGCGAAAATGAAAAACTAAGAATGTTTAAAGAAAACGACTTTATTAAGGGAATACTTGATTCAAACTTTGGTCACATAATACAAATAAATCCTGATTTAGAAGCTGTAATTGGAATTTCTAAAAGTCAAGCAAAAAAACAGGGTAAAATTGGTGCTGCCTTTTTTAAATATGATAAAATAGATGTAAATGATTATCCAAGTGAAGTTATAAAAATGTTGAATTTAATCCTTAATTGGCAAGAAGAAAGAGACGTTGTTATAATTAAGTAATACCCATGCATTGAAGGTATATGTGCGCATATATGACGTGATAACATAGCGTTAATAGCTTACTTTGTTTACCCAGACTATCCAGTACATTTCATAAATATCATGAACATTTACATACCGTAAATTTACACTTTTGTGCTTATAAACCTAAACGAAGATATGTTGTTAAAATCATAGTGGTTTCTTGTTTCAATATAGTTATAATTGTAACTATACAATGCAGCAAACTTTTGAAAATCATAAAAACTTAAACCTTTTATATAGCTATAACTAAGTGGAAATTTTGGATTATATGGTATTTTATTCGCCTGTAAAGGGGTTATCTTAAAATATCGCAGAAATAAGTTTAAAATCTTCCTTAAAAGAGATATAATGAAAATCAGTTAGAGGGAGATGTCTTATAAAAAACATTAACATGAAAAATAAAATAGAAATTTGTTACTTATGCGGTAAAAAACTAGGCAGAAAAGAAGAGATTAGCTACGACCACGTGCCACCAAGACAATTTTATCCTTCAGGCATACGGAAAAATACTAATCTCCATTTATTCACACTTCCAACGTGTATATCTTGCAATAAGTCCTACCAAAAGGATGAAGACTATTTTGTAAGTTCATTAGGGCCACTTGCCAAAGACTCCTATACAGGCAATGAACTTTGGAAAGATATATCGCGTCAGGCTAAAAGACCCGAAAGCAAAAAACTTATCCAAAAGGTGTGGAGAGAGTTTAATAGAACGCCACATGGAATTATTTTACCTAACAGGAAGGTGGCAAAAAGATTCGATGGGGGAAGAGTTAGGAGAGTTATATGGAAAATACTGCGAGGGTTGTATTTCAAGGAAAACAAAATATTCCTTCCCGAAGATACAAAGAAAATAATTTGGGTAGGATTTAAAGACGAGGGATTACCTTCTATATTTCCATATGTACGAAATACCCCTTCAAGGGGTAATTATCCTGGAGTTTTTGATTATAAATATAGAAAAGAAGAAGATTTTGAACTTTGGGCTATGCTGTTCTGGAACACACTTACGGCAGTTATTTTATTCAGGATCCAAATTATTCACCCACAGGCGAGACCTATAAATCAATCTTAACTCAAAGAATAGAAGGAAAGCGTGAAGAAGAATAATCAAGATAAAATTTGGGACTCTATTTATAGGCAATGGATATGGGCAGATCATCTGAGAGATTACTTTGGTGCCGCATTACCAGAAAAGAAATTAGATCTCTCTGGAGACTTTACATTAGAACCATATTGGATGTTTATGTGTCTCTGGTATGGAACCTTGTTTTCAGTTTTAGAGG
>WFRC01000170.1 GCA_015486685.1 Caldifarciminota bacterium | reverse complement strand
TTGTTCTTTTAGGTGCTGATAAATTCCTTACATTTAAGGCAACCAGATGGATTCTTGCATGGCTTGGTGGATTAACAGCATTTTTTGGTGCATTCTATGCAATATTCCAGACAGACATAAAAAGATTACTTGCCCTTTCGTCTGTAAGCCAAATGGGGTATGCCATAACAGCATTGGCGCTCGGAACATCGTTGGGGATAACTGCATCATTGTATACTGTTTTGAGTCATGCCTTATTCAAAGGAATTCTATTTATCACAGCCGCATCCGTTATATTGAGAACAGGAAAACATTCCCTTGATGATATGGGCGGACTGGTCAAGAATATGCCCATCACATTTCTTATTACCCTGTTTGCTATAATTGGTCTTACAGGTGTCCCTCCAATGGGAGGATTCCCTGCAAAGTGGCTTGTATATGAAGGGCTGATTAAGTCAAATTTTCCTGGTTTGGTTGTATTGATGTTTGCAGCATCTACCCTTGCGTTTCTGTATGCATATAGATTTATACATGGGATATTTTTGGGCAAAAGGCCCTCAGAATTAAAGAATATAAAGGAGGCACCATTCTTAAATATTTTATCAACAGGTATCCTTATGATTATATTGTTGATTGTCGGGATGTTCCCCGGGTGGGTGATAGATTTCTTCTCGCCTGCTATAAAATATATGGGGTTGCCTGTAATGAAGCATACATTTGGTATGATTTCTACGCCTCTTGGAAATTTTAATGGATTTCTTGTAGGTATCATATTCGTTATTGCAGGACTTTTTGCTACAATAATTTCTCTATTCTTTTCCAGAAAACTTCGTGCTTCTTCAATAGATACATATTCTTCAGGTGAGGCATTAACGGAGGATACACCATATCATTATACTTCAAATTTCTATCAGTTTATTCAGAGGGAATTTATTGGTATACTCAGGTTGAATGCAAGGAAATTTTACTTCAATATTGCACGATTTATAGAAGATTCAGCCAACGCCCTGAGGAGATTGTATACAGGGAATGGGCAGGTATATATCTGGTATGTAATTGTGGTCTGGATTGGTTTGCTGATTGCCTTTTTATATAAAGGAGGATTGAGATGACCTGGGCAATTTTGACACCATTTATTGCTATTTTTGCAGGACTTTTATATGAAGGTTTTGGTAGAAAAATACATGCAAGGATTCAAAAGAGATATGGTCCTCCATTTTACCAGAATTTTTATGATGTAATAAAACTATTTTCGAAAAGGGAAGTGGCATTTCATGGCGGAATGTTCCACTTTGGGCCTGTGCTTGCATTTACGGGTATAATTATGGCATTAATGTTCCTCCCTGTTGGGGGAAAAGCACTATTATCATTTCAGGGTGATTTATTTGTGCTTTTATATCTTGCTGTGATTGCACCTCTTGGTATGGCTTTGGGAGCAGGAAATGCAGAAAATCCTCTTGCCTCAATAGGGATTGCAAGGGCGTTAACTTTGATGCTTGGATATGAGGTGCCTTTCTTTGTGGGAATAATTCCTATAATTATGCGTTATCATACAACACAGATAATGGATATTATAAGAATTCAGCAGACACAGGGCTGGAATGTTATGGTTTTCCCCCTTTCAGCACTTGCTACATTTATAGGATTATACGGAATGATGGGGAACAAACCCTTTGACCAGCCTATAGCCCCGCATGAAATTGCATCAGGACCTATGGTAGAATATGGAGGAAAATATTTAGGCTTTCTGCAATTATTCCATGCAGGTTCTATACTTTTTGAAATAGGCCTATTTGTTGCCCTTTTCTTAGGTGGGACAACAAATATATGGATGTTTTTTGTTGAAACATTTTCAATATATTTTATTCTTCTCCTTATTGGAGAAGTATTCCCAAGGTTCAGGATTGGTGATGCACTGAAATTCTTCTGGAGGTGGCCACTCTGGATTGGTTTACTTGGATTACTCATTGCTGTATTAGGAGGTGGAAAATGACAGGAATAGGGACATTATCACGCGTTAAATCATTGTGGGTGACATATTATGTAACAGGATGTGGGGGGGTTGAACTGCTTCCTGTTATAACATCCCGATTTGATGCAGAAAGGTTCGGCATTATTGTTTCGGCAACGCCAAGACAATCTGATGTGCTTATTGTATCAGGATTTCTTACCACAAAGACATTGAGAAGGATTATAAGAACCTATGAACAGATGCCTGACCCGAAATATGTTGTTGCACTTGGTGCATGCACCATAAATGGTGGAATATACTGGGATTCTTATGCTACAGCAGATAAACTTGAGTTTTATATCCCTGTGGATATATATGTAGCAGGCTGTATGCCCCGTCCAGAAGCAATATTTATGGGGTTTGGCCATTTAATGGGAATGATAAAACAGGGGAAAGCAGATGGATGGAAGAGATATAAAGAAAGGTACGAATGGTATAAAAAGAATCAGGATAAGGCATTGGGAAATAGTAAAAAGTGGAGGATGAGGGATGTATGAAGCATTAAAAAATGATTTAGAAACACGGTTCTCTATTAAATTTGAGGTGCAGAGGGAGAGAAGGATTAAGATAAAAATAGATAAGAAGGATGTTTTGCCATTCCTTTCATATATAAAATCTAAAGGATTTGAGCATTTAACGGCTATTAACTGTGTTGACTGGATAGAGGAAAATGAATTTGAACTTATATACCATATTTGGTCTTATAAAGATAAGGTGCATATTATGTTGAATGCACGGATTGATAGAAAAAATCCTGTATTTGAAACGGCATCAAATATATATCCTGTTGCTCAAACATTTGAAAGGGAAATTTATGAATTCTTTGGTGTAGATTTCAAAGGAAACAAAAGGCTTATTCCATTTATTCTTGAGGATTGGGATGATATTCCACCGTTCAGAAAGGATTTTGACCCCGTTAAATATTCAAAGGAACATTTTGAAACAGAAGAATATACAGAGGAAATAGAAACAAAGGTCAGAAAATCACAGAAATTCAGGGGTGAAGAATGAAGGAATTTGAATATTTTATAGGACCACAGCATCTGGGTATGGCAGGGAATTTTGGTATTATGGTAAAGGTAGATGGTGACATAATAATTGATGCCCGTGCAAACCCTGGTTATCTTCATAGGGCATTTGAAAAACAGATGGAAAGGAGATATTTTCTTTCTAATATTTCTCTTGTATGCAGAGTTTGTGTTTTTGATCCTGACCCTAATGAAGCAGGGTATTGTATGGCTGTTGAAGAGATTGCAGGGCTTGAAATTCCTGAAAAGGCAAAGTGGATAAGAACAATGATGTTAGAATTCTCAAGGATTTCTTCACATCTGATGTATCTTGGTATGTTTACATCTTCATTGGGGCTGTATACGGTAATGCAGTGGGCTGTTACAGAAAGGGATTATATACTTGATTTGTTTGAAATGATTACAGGAGGAAGGGTATATCATATATTCATCCAGCCTGGCGGTGTAAGGAGGGATTTACCCGAAGGATTTCTCGGAAAGGCAAAGGGTGTGATAGCAGGTTTAAAATCCCGGCTAAATGATTATTACAACCTGATATTTGATAACAATATATTTATCCATAGAACAAAAGGTGTAGGTGTTATGGACCCGAAATGGGCATTGTCTATGGGGGTGACAGGTCCGAATCTCCGTGCCTGTGGACATAGAATTGATGTGAGAAAAGATGACCCATATCTTGTATATCCTGAATTGGATTTTGAGGTGCCTGTGCTTCATAATGGCGATATGTATGATAGGGCATTGTTGAGGATGAAAGAGATTGAACAATCTATCAGGATACTTGAGCAGATTTTTGATAGGATGCCAGATGGAACCGTATGGGAACCTGTTCCAAATCCATTAAATTGGGAGGTGCCCGCAGGTGATGCGTTTTCCAGACTTGAATCTGCGAGGGGTGAACTGGGATATTATATGGTAAGTAATGGAACAAATAAGCCATACAGGGTGTATGTGAGGGGACCGAGTATCACCCATGGAATACTTGTGCTTGAAAAAATGTTAAAGGGGCAGAGACTTGCAGATATTAGTCCTGTGTTATTCTCTCTGGATGTTTGTGCCCCAAGTATAGATAGGTAGGTGAAGAATGAATAGTAAGATTGAGGGATTTTTAAAGCCATTAACTGCAATAAGATATCTTATAAAAAAACCTGCAACCATAAAGGTGCCTTTTGAGCCCAAGATGCCTTCGGATAATTTTAGAGGCATACATTCAAATGACATAGATACCTGCATAGGTTGTGGGAACTGTGCAAAAATCTGTCCCACAGAGGCAATAAGGATGGTTGAACAAAAGGATATTACACCAAAATCCGGTTCAACAAATTTCAGACCTCAGGTAGACTATGGAAGGTGCTGTTCCTGTGGATTATGCGTGGATGTATGTCCGACAGGTTCACTTAAACTCTCTGCTGAATATATAAAGGTATCACCAAAACCGGAAGATTTTGTGTTTGTGCCTGATGAGAGCAATTATAAGGGAATGGGATATAAGAGCGATGTAAATTATACCCTTCTAAAACTTGATGAGGTTGAATTTGTTGAACACAGGACACCGCAGGAACGGAATAGAGATTTGCTATGGGAACTGCTTGGATTTAAGGAAGCAGAAGCAAAGATTGAGGCGTCAAGGTGTATGGGGTGTGGAATATGCGTCCAGAACTGTCCTGCTGAAATGGATATTCCAGAATACCTTGCTGCTGTACAGAAAGGTGATTATGAAGGTGCACTTGAAATATTCTATAAAACAAATCCATTACCCCAGATTTGTGGTATTGTATGTACGCACAGGTGTGAAGAAAACTGTGTACTGGGAATTAGAGGAAATCCTATTGAAATAAGATATGAAAAGGGATTTGCAGCATCTACAATAGAGGATTATACAAAGGTAATAAAGCCCATCATCAAAGAGAATGGCAAAAAGATAGCAATTATTGGTGGAGGAGCAAGTGGACTTGCTGCTGCATATTATCTCAGGTTAGAAGGATTTCAGACGCAAATATTTGAGGCATATTCTGAATTGGGTGGTATGATGAGATATGGCATCCCCAGATATAGGCTGCCTGCTGAGATTATAGATAAAGAGATAAGCCTTATATTATCCATAGGTGTAAAAGTAAAAAAGAATACAAAAGTAGGTAAGGATATAAAGTTGGAGAAGTTGTTAAAGGATTATGATGCTGTGTATCTTGCAACGGGATTTCATAAAGGGATGTCAATGGGCATACAGGGAGAAGATGCAGAAGGTGTTATTGAAGCCGTAAAAATGTTAAGGGATGTAAGCAGCGGAAAGAAAATAAAAATAGGTAAGAAGGTAATTATTGTTGGAGGTGGAGATGTTGCGATGGATGCATCAAGGACGGCTTTAAGGCTTGGTGCAGATGAGGTGGTTATTATGTACAGGAGAAGGGAAGTAGATATGCCTGCAAGGGAAGATGAACGTGAGGATGCAAAAGAAGAGGGTATCAAAATTATGCCTCAGACCCTGCCTGTTGAAGTAATCAAAAAGGGTAAAAAAATGATTGGTGTAAAATATGTTAAAACAAAAATGGTTGACCAGGGTCCTGGCAAAAGGCCCAAACCTGTACCACTGGAAGAAAAATACGAGTTTGAGGCAGATATGCTTATTCAGGCAATAGGACAGAGACCTGATTATTCCTTGATTCCTGATAAATTGCAGAAAGAATTAGAAATAGACAGAAATAGGATACCTGTGGATAAGGATGGAATGACAAAGATTGAAGGACTATTTGCAGGGGGAGATGTCTACAATAGGCGTGGCGATATAGTCAGTGCTATAAGAGATGCAAAAAGGGCAGTAAGAGGCATAAAAGAATATCTCGGGATAAAATAAATTAACCGTATAATTTTCTCTTAATTCTCATTGTCATTGCGAACCTTTCTTTTTCCTGTCATTCTGAGCCGAAGGCGAAGAATCTCACAGGTGGGGAGGTAAAAACAGCCGTAAGCATTGTCATTGCGAGGAGCGTAGCGACGAAGCAACCTCACAGGTAGGGTGGTAAAGACAGCCGATAGCCGTTGGCCGTTGGCAGAAAGACGCTTACCGCTATCCGCTTACCGCTGACCGCTAAAAGGATATTTGCCAGATTGATGTAGGAGAGGCTTCCCAGCCCCGATTATCTCACCAAGAATGGTGATACGATGATATGGTGATACGGAAAAAGACAGGTTAAGGTTTAGGTTAAGAAAAAGATTAGCGAATGAGTAGATGAGATAATAAGCGAGAAACGAAAAGAAATAGTGATACGGAAATACGATGATACGGTTATATGGTGATGCGGATACAACACTTATGCGAAAATCCATATTACCTTATCAGCATATCAACTTATCACCGTGTTATTATTTTTTGCTAACATCTCACGATTTACGCTTAACGAAATACTTCCGCATTCCGCATTATTCTTATATGGCTGACCCCGAAAAAATAGGTTGAAAATAACTATATTTTTATTATCATACCTTAAATGGATAAAAAAATAGGAATTTTATTAATTCATGGGTATGGAGGAACCTGCGAAAATATGAGGCCGCTTAAAGATTTTCTTGAAGACAAGGGCTTTTATGTGTATTGCCCCACACTGAGAGGTCATAATGCAAAACCTGAAGACCTGCTTTATGTAAAATATACAGATTGGATACAGGATGTAGAAACTGCTTATCAAAATATGGAAGCAGAATGCAGTAATCTTTTTGTATGTGGACTCTCTATGGGAGGATTGCTTGCCTTAATTCTTGCATCGAGACATAAAGTTGAAAGCGTTATCACGCTTGCCCCTTCTATATTTGTCAAAAGGTTTATCTTTAAGTTCGCTCCCATTGCGTTTCTTTTCCCAAAAATAATGACTCCCGTAGGGAAATCACCTGATGACCCTGATATAGAAGGATATAAACTTGTCCCTGCTATTTCAGGTTATAATCTATATCTACTTATAAAATATACAAAAGGCATTTTAGGTGATATAAAGATGCCTGTTTTAATCATCCAGGGGGGAAAAGATGGGATGGTGCTCTCCCCTATCCCATATCTAAAAAAACATATTTCATCTCCGCATATAAAAGATTTATATGTAAAAAATGCGCCCCATATATTAACAATGGTTAAAGAGAGCCCATTGATATTTGAAAAAATTTACAATTTTATGCAGGAATGTGAGAATGGCAAACATTTCTAAAAAAACGCGAAACGGTATAACTCTTTTTGTTGGATTTACAATCTTTACTATTATTTTACTCCTTGCTTTTACTGCTAAGAAAGAAACCATTGAAGCCCTTAAACAGATGAAATTAATATATCTTCTCTTTGTTTTTTTCCTCTGGGCAATATATGTATTTTTTGATGCAATGAAAGTATACACTATATCAAGAGCCGTAAGTGGTATAAAAATTGGGGTATTTACGGCGATTCAAATAATTTTATCAGGTGGTTTTATGTCTGCTATTACGCCATTTCAAACAGGTGGTTTTCCTGTCCAGATTTATATCCTGAATAAAAAAGGATTAAACATTGGTAAGGGGACCCTTGTTTTGCTTTTGAGGGGTATATTTTATGGGATATTTGTTGTTTTGTTTTTTCCATTACTAATACCAATCTATAGAGCGGAGACATCAGGGAACATCTTTAGATATCTATTTAAGTATAGTTTTATTATTTATACCGTTGTTATAGGGGCATTGATTTTTGTAATTCTCAAACCCCATTGGATAAAGAGATGTTTTTTTAAGATTTTATACAGAAAGAGAAAAAGGACAAAATCACTATATATTGCAAGACACCTTTTTAATGAATTAGACGATATGATTCACAACTTTTTTATATTTATAAGATATAAAGGTTGGTATGCACTGCTCACTTTTATCTTTAACATAATTGCTTATACGGCATATTATTTAATTGCTCCTATTATTCTTATAGGGCTGGGACACAACCCGCCCATAATGAAAAGTATACTGTTGCAAATATTTCTGGTTCTCTTTACATTCTTCTCCCCCACTCCCGGTGCAACAGGTGTTGTAGAAGGAGGTTTTTTCACTCTATTCTATAAAATATGTCCCAAATATCTTCTTGGGGTATATACTATCATCTGGCGTTTTTTTGCCTTTTATCTTACAGCCATCGGTGGTGGTATAGTAACACTTAAACTCTTGAAATGGACACCCAAGGAAGGAACAAAAAGTGGAAGAAATCTATAAAAAAGATTTTAGAAGAAAAATAGTGAGGGGATTGAGAATTTTTCTCATTATTTCCATACTTTCCGTTACAATTATTCTCATCTTCACTACCAGTAAAAAAACAGGTGCGGCATTAAGAAATTTTTCGCCTCTTTATTTAGGATTGAGTTTGCTCGCCACAATATTAAGGTATTTTTTTGATATATCAAGACTAATGTGGATAGTCAGGGGTTTAGGAAAACGCATAAGTTTTTTAACAGGATTTGACTTTACATTTGGCGCAAATTTCTTAGGGGCAGTAACGCCATTCCAGGTGGGTGGTATCCCACTCCAACTGTATCTATTAAAAAAAAATGCAATAGATTATGGTGAAGGCACTGCTGTTATATTTACCAGGGGTCTGTTGTCAGCATTTGTCTTCCCTTTAATTATTCCACTCTTATATAATTATCGTTCTTATCTGGCCGGACCTATAATATCAGGACTTGTAAAATATCTTACAATTTTTATGGGCGGAATTATAATCTTTTTATTACTCACACTATATAAAACACAATGGGTTTCAAAGATATTCAAGGGGAGATTTGTCCAGGGTGTTCAGGAATTTAAGAATACCTATAGAATAAAATTCAGACATCATTTTTCTGCAATGGTAGTGGCATACATATTGACGATATGCTCTCTCGTTTTCTACTTTATTCAAGCTCCACTGGTGCTTAAAGGATTGGGCGTAAATGTCTCATTTTTAGAGGCTTCTATGCTTCAGGTAATTCTATCATATGTATTAAACTTTGTGCCAACACCCGGTGGGAGTGGGCTTGCGGAGGCAGGTGCAGCGGGTATCTTTAGTAAAATATGCCCCCATGCAATTTTGGGTATTTATGTAATATTATGGAGGTTTTTTTCATTCTATTTCAGTGTAATTGTAGGCGGATTTGTAATTATACAATTGTTAACTCCTATCCGTAAAAGAGAAAACATTCAAAATCCAGAAAACGGACAAAATTGAAACTGTTGTGAAAACTAAAATACCAGACATAACAGGTGGAAAGAATATTCCCATTATACTCCTGCGTCTTTCTGTACCAATAATGTTTGGATTTTTGTTCCAGACATTTTACAACATAATAGATGCATTTTTTCTTGGTAAATTAGGCAGGGCGGTTTTTTCAGCGCCAACAATTGCGTTTAATGTAATCTTTGTCCTCATAGCATTTGGCATTGGTTTTTCTACGGCAGGAACAACCCTTATTGCTCAAGCAAAAGGTATGAATAATCAGGAAAAAGTAGATTTCTACCTTGGACAGATAACCGTTACAATATTTATCCTTTCCATTGTTATTTCAATAATCGGTGTAATATTTACAAATCCTATACTTGTACTCTTAAAAACCCCATCTGATGCATTTATATATACATCCAGATATATGAAAATCATATTTGCAGGTATACCATTTATGTTCGGGATGATGCTTTTTCAGGCATCCCTTCAGGGTATTGGTGATACAATTACACCTTTATGGGTTCAGGGTATTGCCGTAGGTCTCAATGTTATACTTGACCCTCTGCTTATATTTGGCATTGGACATTTCCCGAAAATGGGCGTTTCCGGTGCAGCCATTGCAACGGTGATATCGCGTTCCATCGGTTCTTTTATAGGTATTTACATACTTATTCGGGGGAAAAAAGATATAAAATTAAGGATGAAATATCTCATTCCCGAAAGAAAAGCACTTAAACTAATATTTGATATAGGCTTACCTACATCAATAGGACAATCTATTGCGGCTCTGGGATTTACTGCACTTCAGGGTATTGTCAATTATTTTGGCTCTGCTGTGGTTGCCGCCTTTGGTATAGGGAATAGAATTGTTTCCCTGTTTAATATGCCTGCCATAGGATTTAGTAAAGGCGTTACCACAATGGTAGGACAGAATCTGGGAGCAGGAAAAACAAAACGGGTCTGGAAATCTGTAAAGGCAGGCGTAATTATGATAGGAATTTTTCTTGTTGTAGGTATGACTCTTACATTTTTCTATGGCAACTCTTTTGTCCACTTTTTCATTCCGAATGACCCTGTAGTTACAAAATGGGGGGTGATGCTATTTAAAATCATTTCACCATCTGTGGTATTTTTTGGTATATTAATGGTAATAAACGGTGCCTTTCAGGGTGCAGGAGATACAAGACCTCCAATGATATTGAATATTGTAAGATTGTGGGCAATAAGGGTTCCAATGGCATATTTACTTGCTATAACATTTCATTTCGGACCTGTTGGAATATGGTTTTCAATGTTTCTCTCAAATATAATTGTCTCTATATGGGGCATATTCTGGTTCAAAAAAGGCAATTGGAGGACTAAATTATCTTCGGACAGAATTTAAATCCCTTTATATGTATTTTCATTGTCATTGCGAACCTTTCTTTTCCTGTCATTCTGAGCGAAACGAATGAACAATAAAGGGTAATAAACGAGTTTGTTAAGAGTTAAGAGTTTAGAGATAGAGGTATTAAGAATAAAGTAAAAGAAAGGCGAAACAGAGGTAGGGACTGAGATAACCCCAAAAATGGAAGGGGGAAGCCGTAAGCCGGGTTCTGTTTTGACAGCCATCGCTCTAAGCGGTCTACCCGAAAGTATTGGGCGGGCAACCCACTTTCTGCTTGACCTTGCACCGAATGGGGTTTGCCATGCCTCCTTCTGTTGCCAGAAAGAGCGGTGGGCTCTTACCCCACCTTTTCACCCTTACCCGAAAATCGGGCGGTCTGTTTTCTGTGGCACTTTCCATCGCCTTTCGGCGTCCTTCTGTTAGAAGGCATTCTGCCCTATGGTGCCCGGACTTTCCTCCCAAAAAGGGCGGCTGTCCGCTTCCCCTTAATATATATAATCACAATAACAAAATTGTCAAGGAAACTTTTTTCTTGAAAAATTCTATTCTATTTTTATATAATGTAACTACAATAGACTAAGGATAGAAAAAAGAGTAAAAGGTTGAAAGTTGAAGGTTAAATGAAAAAGACATCTGTTGGCAGAAAGACTGCCGAAAGCCGTTAGCCTGTAGCCGATAGCAAAAGGATGAACGAAATGAACTAAACAGACCAGATAGACTAAATTAACGAAATAAAGGAGGTAATGATGAATCAAATAATTCTGATTGAATTTATACTATATCTCTTACTTATGTTAGGTGTAGGATTATATTTTTCAAAAAAGAAGATGACCCAGGAAGGCTTCTTGCTGGGGGCTAAAAAAATTCCGGGATGGGCACTTGCACTATCAGAAAGGGCAACAGGGGAATCTGCATGGCTTATATTAGGGCTTACAGGTTTTGCATTTACTGCAGGACTTTCTTCCATCTGGATTGCTATTGGATGTGTTAGTGGTATAGTAGTATCCTGGCTTTGGTTGGCAAACAATTTTCGTAAAGAAAGGGATAAATATAATGTCCTAACCCTGCCTGACTATTTTGCTGTCAAATATAAAAATCAGGGGACTTTTATCAGATTATTTTCAAGCATAATTATCATATTTTTCTTTATCCTCTATGTAGCGGCACAATTTAGTGGTGCTGGTAAAACATTGAATATCACATTTGGGACAAGTAAGATGCTTGGCATTATCATTTCAGCAATTATAGTAGTAGCATATTCTATGGCAGGTGGATTTTTTTCTGTTGTGTGGACAGATGTAATACAGGGAATTCTTATGTTTATTACACTTATAGTTACGCCCATAGTAGGATTATTTGTCCTTTCACACAATAACATATCTATTATGCACGCACTTCAAACAGCAGGTAGAGGAATGAACTCATGGACGGGTAGCGCGGTTGGATTTGCAGCAGGTATCCTCATCTTCAATAATTTTTCGTGGTTTTTTGGATATCTGGGAGGACAACCACAACTGGATGCACGATGGATGGCAATGAAAAGTAATAGGGATGTAATGATAGGAAAAATCGTTGCTATTAGCTGGACATTACTTGCATATATAGGAGCTATTATGATTGGACTTGAGGCATTTGCCCTATTCGGAAAAGGAGCAGTTACAGATGCAGAGCAAATTTTACCCATTATGCTTATGAAAATGTTTCCTGAATGGATAGCAGGATTATTGCTCGCCGGGGCTGTTGCAGCAATGATGTCAACAGCAGATTCACAGTTACTTGTTGCTACATCATCCGTAAGTGAGGATATAATCCACAAATATATGAAAAAGAATTTAAGAGAAAGGCAATTAGTTTTAATCTCACGCATTACAGTCCTATCTGTAGGTATAATTGCGTTCATCCTTGCAATCACATCAAAAAGTCTCATCTATACCATTGTAGGATGGGCGTGGGCAGGAATTGGATGTTCCTTTGCTCCAGCGGTTATATTATCATTCTTCTGGAAGAAATTTTCCTCTGCTGGTGTTGTAGCATCGCTCATTGGAGGCTTCATAACAACAGTAATATGGATGACAACAGGGCTGGATAAGATATTTACGGCAAGGGCTGCAAGTTTTATAATCGCATTCATCGCCGCTGTGGTATTTACATTTATAGCCCCTAAAAAAGATTAAAAGGGTAAATTAGCAAATGAGAAATTAGTTAAATGAGTTGAACAGAAAATAGCATCTACTCCCATCAGGTAACCAACATATCAATAATAGTAGCCCGTTTAGGCGATAGTGAAAAGAATTTATTTCTTGAAACACCAATAAATGATTTACCAAACATATCAAAAATATTGGATGAGATGTTTAATTCAGGCAACTTTCCCACAAATTTCCCATTTTCATATAAAAATGTCAATTGCACGGGAGATGAAAAATTACCTTTGGGTGTATAATCACCATCCTGTATTAGAACAACAAATATTGCCTTGTTCCCACCAATAAGTTCTTTCAATGTCTTTTTTGAAGGTTTTACTTAAATTTGACAGTTCGGAGTGGTTT
The DNA here is from genome assembly GCA_015486685.1 of Caldifarciminota bacterium. Lineage (GTDB taxonomy): Bacteria > Hydrothermota > UBA3072 > WFRC01 > WFRC01 > WFRC01. The sequence continues at coordinate 1,406 of WFRC01000170.1, read as the reverse complement.
TTAACGCCTCAAATCCTTAAAACCCCTATAAATTCAACAAAGGATATACCCTGAGATTTCCCTCCCTTTGGGAGGGATTTATCCCGTTAGACGTTTACTATCTAATGGGATTAAGGGAGGACTTCCTTTTGCGGTAGGCGGATAGCGGTAAGCGTCTTCCTGCCAATGGCTTACGGCTGTCTTCAAATAACAATCTTTTCTCTATTTTTTAACTCAATAAACCCTACTAACCCTATAAACCCATCTACTCATCTACTATTTTATCATATTCTTTCATAAAACTTTTCCCACTACCTTCTTTTTATATTACTGTCTCCCTGTATGTCTCAAATCGTGATGAAACATAGGCCAGGGTGCATCTGCAAGTTCTCCACACCCATACAGGGCATACAGTATATTTTCAGAAGATATATATACTGTTCCATCAAAGCCTATGGTAGGTGATGCATAAATACTCCCCCTTGTTGTAAATCTCCACTTCTCTGTCCCATCTGGATTTAAAGCATAAAGATTATCATCCATTGAACTTACATATATTGTTCCATCTGAACAAATAGCAAGTGCGCTATATAAAGATATTGGATATACCCATTCTTTCGTTCCATCTGGATTTATTGCATAAAGATTACCATCATCTGAACCTATATATACTGTTCTATCTGAACCTATTACTGGTGAAGAATTGATATAAGACCCTATATAAAATTCCCATTTCTCTGTCCCATCAGGATTTATTGCATAAAGATTACCATCGTATGAACCTATATAAATTGTCCCATCTGAACCTATTGCTGGTGAAGATTTTATAATATTTTGTGTTTTGAATTTCCATTTTAAGGTTCCATCTGGATTGAGTGCATAAACATTACCGTCCAAAGAACCTACATAAATAATTCCATCTGGACCTATTGCTGGTGAAGAATAGATATAAAGCTCTGTTTTAAACTTCCATTTCACAGTCCCATCTGGATTTATTACATAAACATTGTAATCCAATGAACCTATATAAATAGTTCCATCACTACCTATTGCTGGTGAAGATGTAGAATACCAACCCGTTCCTACATTAACCTTCCATTTTATTGTTCCATCTGGATTTATTGCATAGAGGTTCCCGTCATTTGAACCTATATAAATAGTTCCATTTGAATCAATCGTTGGTGAAGAGCCATAATTACTAATCAGCAATTCCCACTTTTTAGTCCCCGGGTTTAAAATCACAACCTGAGCTTGTTCTGACCATGAACTGGTAGCGCCATTGATATCCTTTGCCTGAGCCCTTATTGAATATACCCCTGGTGAAACCCAGGAATGGCTCATACTGACAGTATCTCCTGATAGAACAAATGGACTCCAGTCTGATATACTGCCATCACTCCAATCAAACCTGATTGAAATACTATCTC
>WFRC01000169.1 GCA_015486685.1 Caldifarciminota bacterium | reverse complement strand
TATATAAGCATCTAAATATGAAGGACTTAGAGGAAAAGGTTAAGGAAACTATTGGGAAGGCAAAAAGATTAATCATTATTACGGATGGTATCTTCAGTATGAGGGGGGACTATGCCCCACTCAATGAAATCTCGGATATTGCCAAAAAATATGATGCAAAATTTGAGGAAAATGTCGTGGTAATGGTGGATGATTCTCACGGCATTGGCGTCTTCGGAAAAACAGGTAGAGGCACTGAGGAATATACACATGCAAAAGGTGTAGATATCCTTGTTGGAACTTTGGGTAAATCCTTCGGAGTAAACGGAGGATATGTTACATCCAATCAAACAATAATTACCTACCTGAGGGAAACAGCACCTATGTATATTTATTCTAATCCCATTACTGTTTCAGAGGCATCTGCTGCAATGAAAGCCCTTGATATACTTCAGGGTAAAAGGGGAGACAAAATCCTTTCTCACATCAGGAAAATGACGAAAAGATTTGAGCAGGGATTGTTAAAATTGGGATATGAAATTATAGAGAGTGAGCACCCGATTGTGCCTGTAATGATAAGGGACACCAAAAAAACAGCAGATTTGGTAAATTTTCTTGTTGATAACGGTATTCTGGGAACAGGCTTAAATTATCCCGTTGTACCCAAAGGCGATGAGGAGATAAGATTCCAGATTTCAGCAGACCATACGCCTGCCGATATAGATTATGCCCTCTCTGTGCTGAAGGCTTACAAAGATGGCAAAAAAAGTCATTGAGGTTAAGAATGGGTCAAAAATTGTTATAGAATCTCTTGATGCATATCGTTCCTGCACTATTGGTTTTTGGATGGACGGGGGTTCCAGGGAAGAGACAAAAAAAGAAAAGGGTATCTCCCATTTTATAGAACATACTGTATTTAAGGGCACTAAGAACAGAACAGCAAAGGAAATTGCATTAGAAATAGAATCAAAGGGAGGAACAATAGATGCCTTTACTACAAAGGAAAATACCTGTTTCTATGCCAGAGTGATGGGAGAACACAGTCCTATTGCATTTGATATACTTTCGGACATTATCCTGAACCCCCTCTTTCGTCCTGATGATGTAGAAAAGGAAAAGATGGTTATATTGGAAGAGATAAAGAAATCTCTGGATGAGCCCGAGGATATTGTAATAGAAAATCTTTTCCGCGCCGCTCTTGGCATAAACCATCCTCTGGCATTTCCCATTGTTGGAGACATAAACACTGTAAATGGCATTCATTCGGAAGATATAAAATCCTATTGGGAGAGCCATTATACTGCAAAGCGTCTCCTTGTTTCTATTGCGGGTGCGGTGAATTTACCTGAGGTAGAAAGATTAAGAGAGAAGATAGAGAGTATGAAGGATGGGGAATTGTCATTGATAGAGGTAGAAGATAGCCATCAAACGCCTTCTCTGGTTATAAAAAGAAAAAGGGAACTCGCGCAGGTGCATATAGGAATAGGTAAAAAAGGTATACCATACAATCATCCGGATAGATATGTCTTTGCACTTTTATCTACAATTTTAACAGGTGGTATGAGTTCTCGGTTATTCCAGAAATTAAGAGAGGAAAAGGGGTTGGTATATGTAATATCAGGATTTCTGGAAACATATAAAGATACAGGTGTTTATGGGTTTTACCTTGCCACCGATAGAAAAAAATATGGAGACGCAATAAACGCCGTATGGGATGAACTTGAAAATATAAGTAATAAAGGTGTAAGGCAGGAAGAATTAAAGGACGCGAAGGAACAATTGATGGGAGAACTTATCCTCGCCCTGGAGAATACACCAAACAGGATGATAAAAAATGCGAGAGAAACTATTTATCTTCGGAGAATGGTCTCTGTAGACGAAATCATAAGCAAAATAAGGGAAATTCCTATTGAAAAGATAAATGAAACTGCCCGAAATATATTCAACCCTGACGAGTTTTCTATATCCCTTGTAGGAAACATAAAAAAGGTAGGTAATGATGTTCTACGGAAACGAAAGATTATCCAATAGGGCACTACTGGTTGATTTTCCTCCTTATACTAAGTATAAAAGATACATTGCGTTTGCACGGGAAAAGAATCTTGAACTCCTGATGTTTTTTTCGCCACCGGAAAGGTATACTATTCCGTTAAATGCAACATCTCAGACAAAGGAATATACCCCTGAGGGATTAAAAGAGAAAATTCGTGATTATTTAGTTAGTACAGGTATAAAGGATATGGATTCACTTATCCTTCCTGCGGGGGAACTTGCCCTATACTATATATTATTTTCTATCACGAACATTGGGGATGAAATGCTTGTTCCCGAGCCCTACCCATTTTTTCTTAAACTCCTTGCGGAAATGGTTGGCATCAATATTATCTCCATAGAAACAACCCAATCCAATGGATTCAGATTACCTTTAAGAAATGCAATAGAGGGAAAGGTGAGTGCAAGGTCAAAGGCAATCTACATACCCAACCCTCACCCTATTACGGGTAATATTTACACAACAGAAGAGATTGAAAGACTTATGTTTGTTGCCAATAATTATCATCTCTTTATGATAAAGGATGAGCGACTGGATTTTTATTCGCCTCCATTGAAAAAATCTACAGGAGAGATTGGAGATTATCGTGATAGATTGTTTATACTAAAGGGCATCGGAGATAGAAATCCCTGTTTATTGATTACCCCAAATGCATCATTTCTTGAATATCTAAGACTTCTATCTGATACAGTGTATACTCCACCCAATATTTTTTCCGAGTATGTTTACAGGAGATTATTCATATCCGCGTCCGAAGAGACTAAACAATTTAGAAAGCAATTAGAAGAGAGGAAGGAAGTGTTTTTCAACGAAACAGAAAAAAGGAGTGAAATCTTTACGATGAAGTCCGAGGCATATACAGGTTCTGTAATGAAAATTCCCGTTCGGGACGCCGAAAAATTTGTTGAATGGTTGCTTACGGATTTTTCGCATAGGGGGAAGACCCTATTTTTTCTTCCCATTAAAGGACTTTATTCTGATAAAAATAAAGGGGCAGATGAGGTAGTGATAAACTATGGGATTAAACCCGATGAAATTCGAGAAGGCTTTGAAATACTGGATATAGCCCTCGAGATGTATAAGAAGGAGGAAGAGTAATGGAATGGTTATCAAATAGGGGTAAAAATATGCCTGCTTCACCCATAAGGAGGCTAATCCCCTTTGCCGATGAGGCTGAAAAGAGGGGAATAAAAGTCTATCATCTAAACATTGGGCAGCCTGATATACATACCCCGGATGCAATATATAATGCAATGCAGGAATATAAAGAAAAGGTGTTGGCTTATGGTCCTTCGCAGGGTCTTTTAAGATTAAGAAAAACGATTTCGGAATATCTTTCCCATTATGGGATAAAGATGACCCCTGATGAAATCTTTATAACAACAGGTGGAAGCGAGGCAATAATATTTTCGTTAATGGCGATTGCAGACCCGGGAGATGAGATTATTATTCCGGAACCATTTTATACAAATTACAACGGTTTTGCAGCGATGGCATCTGTAAAGATTATTCCCATACCAACAAAGGTGGAACAAGGATTTCACCTGCCACCAGAGGACGAGATTGTAAAGAGAATTTCTCCGAGAACCAGAGGTATACTTATTTGCACTCCAAATAATCCCACAGGTACCATTTATACAAGGGAAGAGATGGAGATGATTGGCAAGATTACCAGAGAACATAATCTATTTGTGCTTTCAGATGAAGTTTATAGAGAGTTTGTCTTTGATGGAAGAAAACATACAAGTATAATGGACATAGAAGGGTTAGAAAAGCAATCTGCAATTATGGACAGCATATCAAAAAGATTCAGTGCCTGCGGTGCAAGGGTAGGGTATATTGCAAGTCATAACAGAAATTTCTATGAATCTATTTTGAAATTCGGGCAGGCACGATTATGTCCTCCTACACTTGAACAGATAGGGGCGGAGGCAGGTTTTAAGCATATAAATGAATTTATGGATAATATGATAGGCGAGTATAAAAAGAGGAGGGATATTGTATATGAGGAAATTCAACATATAGAAGGGGCATTCACAGAAAAGCCCGAAGGTGCATTTTATACAGTAGTAAAACTACCTATAGATGATGCCGAAACATTTGTAAAATGGATGCTCACAGATTTTAATCTAAACAATAAAACCACTATGGTGGCGCCAGCAGACGGATTTTATGCCACAGAAGGCAAGGGAAAAGATGAGGTAAGGATTGCCTATGTGCTTAAAGAAGAAGCCTTAAAGGATGCAATGAGAATTTTAAGAGAAGGCTTGAGTGTGTATAGAAGCCGTGCTTCGTGAATGTGATTCGTGTTGAAGTTGTGTCATTGGGAACCTGCTGTAAGCAGGC
>WFRC01000168.1 GCA_015486685.1 Caldifarciminota bacterium | reverse complement strand
TTCCAGAAATCTGCCGCAAATAAAGGCTTCGTTGATCTTACCTTATGAATTCTTTCATAGGAGTGCATTCTCTGCTCTGGAGTAAGCATTAAATTTACATCAGGCGTCCTTCCAATAGGTATATATTGGAAATACCATGCAATTTTAGCACCTTTATCAATCATAAAATCAACAAATTCATCGCTAAGCACTTCTTCGACATTCTGGCTTGTTTCAGTAACTGAGTATCCAAATGGAACACCTACCTTTTTCAGATTATCCATTGCACTCATTACTCTATCCCATGCACCTTTCCCTCTTCTCCAATCTGTTTTCTCTTTAAAACCTTCTACGCTAATACAAGGAACAGCGTTGCCTGCATCAGCAAGTTTTTCAGCAAATTTCTCCGTGATAATAGAGCCGTTTGTATAGAACATAAAAGCCATATCGTCGTGCTTTTTCAAAATATCAAAGAAATGCGGGTAAAGCGTGGGTTCGCCACCGGACAGGACAATAAAATAAATACCCATTTCCTTCGCTTCCGTGAGAATTCTGTCAAGTGTTTCTTGAGACATTGTTTTTGCCTGGTCATATGAACCCGCCCAACACCCTATACAATTGTAGTTGCATTTTTCCGTAGGGTCAATTAGCATAAACCAGGGTACGTTTACTCCCTCACGTTTTGTGTATGCCCTCTGCCTTGGGATACCCACCCATGCAGCATTAACCACAAAGTTCTGGGCAAGCTTATGTGCTACATCCGGACGAGTCTCTTTTAAAAGATTAATTAGCAAATGAATGCCCGGCCTATCATTATCGGATAAACGTTTAATACCACTAATTTGCTCTTTAAATACCGGAAGGAAAGAAAATTTACCGGCAAGTGAAGCAATAGTATCTATTCCTTTATGTACATTTCTCTCGGGGTCTTTCTGTAAATAGCTCACAATGCTATCTATTGTTTTGGATAGCACCATTCTTTTTGCATTTTCTCCTAAACTCATAATAATTACCTCCTCTCAAATTTAAACTATATTATATCGTTTCTCTGATAACATTCAAGATCTCTTTTTGCTCTTTCAGAGTAATCAATGGCAAATTTTCCCTAAATTTCTTTTTTAAAAGTCCAAACTTTTGCAAAGTATAATCTTTTAGATTAAGCTCTTTCAATACATTTTCCTCTTTCTCCGCAAGCATAAACACCAATTCGGTAAGAAAAGAAAGAAGCACAGGTGCCTGTAACTTTGAGCTCATCAAGTTGTCTAAATTAACAAATCTCTCAATGTCAATTTTAAATATTTTAGCAAAAAGAATAAACAACATAGCCGTGTAAAGTACAACCGACAAAGGATGTTTTTCTTTTTCTACTTTTCTCGAAACAAGAGAGATAACCTTTGCAACCTCCATTTTCTCATATTTCCTTAGCCTTTCTTTTATCCATCCTGAAATCATTCCCACAGTGTTCTTTTTATCTACCGCACCAATTCTCTCCATCGAAGCATCTTTCGGGATAAAACGTACCTCAGACCTCCCAGGGCCCGGACGTAAACGATATTCTACTTTGAGAAACCCCTTTCTGTTCAGTTCCTGGATAAGATCATAAGCAGTCCATTTGCTAACCACCATTTTCTCAGCTACATCTTTATAAGAAACAGATTCGCCCGTTTCTCTATAAAGTTCAACCAAGGTCTCCAAAAAATCTCTCTGCCTACGAGTCAGCTTTGTATAAAACTGCCTTTTTGTATACAACCTTGCCATATAATTCACCCTCTTTCTATTACAAAAATTTCCTAAATTCATTTCAATTATATCCCAAAAAATATATTAGTCAAGGTTGAAGTTTGAAATTATTATTAAAAAGATATACTAATATATATAGGAGGTGCACATTATGAATATTGTAGGGGAAATAACCAATGTACAAGAGGAGAGGAATGGCTTTGCAGCTTCAATAAGGCAAAAAAATTCTTTATTCCATGTTCAAGGCCATAAGCTGAAAGGTATTAAAAAAGGTGACATTGTTTATATTACAAACCTTGAAAAAAAATCAGGAATCTTAAAAACCACCTATATAGTCACTGAAAAAAGCACTGTAAGTCTTTATCCAAATATCTATTTTACCCCTGCAGAAATATCACTCGCTAAATATTGTAAATACGCCCCACCTCTGTCAAAATTTTTGGGAGAAAAAATAGAAGATAAAAACAATGAACTCAAGTTTTACAGGGGAGTAAGAAACGAGGAAACCTCAGACGAAATCTCAAAAATTGCAAAAAGATACCCAAAGGAGCTAAAGGGAAAATTTTCTTATAAATCAATGCATATTTCCAAAAAATTCGGGGTATTCTTTAACCAAATACTGCATTTTGGGAAATTCCCGGTTGTTTTCAAAGGAAACGATATTAAGGGTATTTTACTTGCAGCAGATAGCGATATGGACAAATACGTGATAATAAACACAGAAAAAGGAACGATGGAAGAGAAAAAGGTAAAACAGCAAGAACTTGAAGATATTATTGAAATGCGAAATTCAATTATTCAAACATATTTCACTCAATCCTACGATGACTATTTCAAAAAGGTTGCCGGCGAAGAATGCAGTGAATCTTGTCCTTTTTACAAACATTGCAGTAAAATTAAGCCGAGCAAGAATAAAAATCCAGAACTTTCAAAATTTTTGTTAACGTTTGTAAAACAAGACTTAAAAGAAAGAAAACTCTTTTTGAAAACCGTTATAAGGGGAGAAAATCCCATAAGAGGAGCTATAAACGGACTTCTTAAAGAAAAAAATTTAGATGGCAAAGATATAATATATAACGTTCGGATTGCCCACAATGAGCCCT
>WFRC01000167.1 GCA_015486685.1 Caldifarciminota bacterium | reverse complement strand
TGCGAATTCCATTCAACTCCTTATCAAAATCATCACCCATTAAAAGATAGCGAGAAACACAATCAAAGATTAGACAGAAATGTGGGGTCTTCACCTTTTTCTTTACAGTGCAGGCAATACTTTTTGCCTTCTGGATTAATGTTTCATTATCACCCTTCATTATATATACCATAGCATTTTTAGGGACTTCCGTAATAAAATCAATAGACCCATCTGGATTTACCTTTATAGGGTCACGGATTAGAAAGTTCCCTGCAATATCTGGAATCCCAATGGGATTTCTCATCCCATATTCAGGAAATTTCTTGATTTCAATGCCTCCCAACCTTTTAGAATAGGCATCAAAAGCAGGTTTCCCGTCAAGTTCATATACCCTTTTCCCTTCCGCCTTTGTTATTAACATAGGGTAGCCTTCTGGTTGCCATCCATGGCCGATACCTGCCTGAATAAATATTCTACCCCAGGTGAGGGCAGCAGATAGGGAATTACTTGCAATGCCTTTTTCCGTAAATTGATATGTTTTTATAAACTTGAGATTATCCCCTGTGCCCCCGCCAAAATATTGAAACTCAGGACCCATAACATTATATAAACCCCGTATCATTTCTGAAATGTTTGGAGTAAATCCGTCAGGGAACAAAAAGACATTACCCTTGCGTGCTTTTCCCTTTAACAAAGATATACCTGTTTCCATTGCTTTATTGTATGAATTTATATCAATATTCTTTTGAATCGCAGTAATTGTATGAATTCCTTTCCCACTTATGGTGCAAACTCCAATACCCTTTTGCAAAACCCCTTCGGGGGTTATAACACCTCTGCCACAGGCTCCAACCAGTTTTGAATTTCCAATCTCTTTTAATATTACACTTAAAATTTTCTTCTGGTCATACCCCTCAGTTGTGAAAAGAAGTGTGATTACAGGCTCTCCCGATGTTTTCAGAGCACCCCTTATAGATTCTATTGCTGCCTCTTCGGCAGATGATTTTTGACTGTACCCTATTCCTACTTTCATAATCTTATGTCCTGATTTTTTGGCATATATTACCCCTTAATTCTATTTTAAAATAATATAATAAAAAAAGAGAAAAAAGCAAGGTTTTTTTTAAATTGAATGGGAATTGGGGACGGGGAATTGGGGACGGTGCTTGACTCTGTGACACTATGGTAATAATGAGATGCTGAACCAGGCTAGCATAACACAGAAAAGAGATTCTTCGTTGCTACACTCCTCGCAATGACAAACAAAGATGCCCTCCCTCAATCCCATTAGATAGTAAACATCTAACGGGATAAATCCCTCCTACATAAAATAATAAAGAACGTGATGCGTGACCGTGACTCGTGTCCAAATAATACGGAAGAATTTCGTTAATCGTAGATCGTTATTCGTAAATTGTAGCAACAACAGATTTCACCCTCACCTTAATCCTCTCCCCTGTCTGCGTGCGGACACGCACAGGTAGACATCAATGGAGAGAAAATCCTATTTGGTGAACGCACTCCATACTATTCCACCCATCCCGAGATTCTTCGCCTTCGGCTCAGAATGACGGAGGGAAAGAATGAGATTGCTTCGCCTGCCTCTGGCAGGCTCGCAATGACAATGCTGGGAGATATGAGATGGCAGATGGCAGCCCTTATTCTTTCCCTCACCTACTCATTTGCTTCTACATTCTGCCTTATATTTATCTTTCCCTGAAATATGATATGCGGTTCACCTTCAAGATATAGTTTATCTCCAATCTTTTCTACTGAATATTCTCCACCTTTTGTATATACATTGCAGGGATTATCTACAAGATTTTCCCCAATGGCAAAACCTGCTACAGCCATTATACCTGAGCCACAGGATAGGGTTTCTGATTCAACTCCCCTTTCATATGTTCTCATTCGTATATAATTATTGGAGATGTTATAGAAATCTACATTTACGCCATATTCAGGAAAAACGGGATTATGCGCAATTTCTCTCCCTGTTGTATTTATATCTATATCCTCAAGTTTTTCCACAGGAATAATAAAATGTGGAACACCTGCATCCATTAAAACCCCATTCAATCCCTGAATGTTGAATTTTCTTTTTTTTGATGAAATCTTCGGAAATCTTATCCTTACACTTTTTGTTTTAACCTCTGCCTTTATCCCTCCAATATTTGTTAGAAATGTAAATCCTTTCCCCATTCCTTTATATTCTGAGGCAAACAGTGAAATCAGGAGTGCACCATTACCACAAAAATCCACCCTTTTCCCATCAGGATTATAAAATTCCATCCTGAACCCCTTATCTTCTGAAATATAAACAATCAGCCCATCACTGCCAATAGAATAATGCCTTTTGCAAAGTTCAGATGCAATCTTACTATAATCTAACTTTTCATCTTCAACGAGAATAAAATCATTACCGCCACATTCGCCCTTAAAAAAATCAATCATTAAGAAGGGGTCAGGCATTGACAATTGACAATTCTCCTAATTACTTGATAATCAAAGGCAAGAATAGCTTTTTGATTTTTTATGACTGAATCCAATTTTTTTGTTTTCATTTATAAGCGATTACCTCTATCTCAATTGGTACATCCTTGGGCAGGCGGGAAACTTCAACGAAACTTCTTGCAGGTGGATTTTCTGTAAAGAAGGTTTTATATATTTCATTCACAGGAGAAAAATTGTCCATATCCTGAATAAACACTGATACCTTAACAATGTCAGAAAAACCCATACCTGCCTCTTCCAAAATTGCTCCAATATTGGAGAATATCATTTTTGTATGCTTTTGAATAGAACCTTCAATAAGTTTTCCTGTGGCAGGGTCTATAGCAATTTGGCCTGAGATAAAAAGAAAATTGCCTGCCCTTATTGCCTGTGAATATGGTCCCACAGGTGCAGGTGCATTCTTGGTGTTTATTATTTCTTTCATTTATCCCCCTTTGTTTAGTAGTAGTTAAAAGTTTTAAATTCAAAGTTTAAAAAACCGTCAACCGTAAATCGTAAGGCGTAAAAAGTAAAAACCGTGTTTCGTGACTGTAACTCGTGCCTACTCTTCTCGTTTATCTCGTCCCGATGAAATAGTTTCACATTTCACGGGATAAATTCATTTCGTTTATTTTGTTGTTTTTCACCTTGAACCCTCAACTTCTCACTTCTTAGTTCTCACTTCCACTATTCACGATTTACGTCTTACGCTTTACGGCCTCTCTCATTTCACGATTCACGCCTTACGCCTCACGGGTTTTATCATTTTTTAACTCAACAAACTCTATCTAGATATATATACTCCTTTTTCCAAAAATCAACCCTTTTTTCTTTTTTATAAATGAAAACGGTTGCCTACCCCCCATTTTTTGACATTTTTCTTCTTTACCTATGAACCTACGCATTAAATTGTAGGTTTATCTCAAAGTTATTAAGGATAGTCTTTCAATGGGAACATTGCGCCCCATGCCCCTACAACTATTGCGGACGATTGCATTTTTCATAATTTTTTTACATCTCCTTAAATGAAAATTTCCCAACCATATTTTATCCTATTTCGTCTGCTATATTTATATTACAGAATGTTACACTAAAATTTTTGGGGGAAAGACAACTATTATCCCGGGTTGACATTTTTATTTTTATTATTATAATATTTATATGTGGATAACATTGTTAATTTTATCAAGATTGCTAATACCGATGGATAATGCTCAGAGTGACCATTTGAAGGCTTATGGGCTTACATATTATGTGCTTAAATCAGGTCTTGACGCAGAATGGCTTTTGAATTACAGAGGAGGCTCTTTTCTCTTGCCCGATTTACCTTCTATTCGTAAAAAGGCATCTTTAATGGGCGTGACCTATAAACCTGTTTCAGAAACAGCAGTCCAGGATATTTTTGCCGTTGTTGAAAAACATAATATGGAACGGGTTTTACTGGAAAAGGCACCTAAAATTGCTGTTTATATCCCCCCAAAAGAAGGTCCCTGGGACGATGCAGTGACATTAGCCCTTGACTATGCAGAAATTCCTTATGACCAGATATGGGATGAAGACATTGTAAAGGGTAAACTGGATAATTATGACTGGCTTCATTTACACCACGAGGATTTTACGGGTCAATATGGGAAATTCTATTTCGCATACCATAATAGAGATTGGTATAAAAAAATGGTAAGAATGAATCAAAAGATGGCAAAAAAATTGGGTTTTAAAAAGGTATGGCAGTTAAAACATTATGTTGCAGAAAAGATTAAAAACTTTGTTGGGAATGGGGGATTTCTTTTTGCAATGTGTTCTGCACCAATTACCCTTGATATTGCACTTGCTGCGGGTAATACAGATATAGTGCCTCCTCAAATTGACGGAGATGGCATTACCCCCAACTCCCAGGAAAAGTTGAATTTTAATAATACACTTGCATTTACAAATTTCCATTTAATAGAGAGTATATTTATATATGAGCATTCAGATGTAGATGTGACCAGGGAAGCAGCAAAAAGGGGTAAAAATGCCCATTTTACACTGAGAAAATTTGATGCAAAAAGGGATGTTATTCCCTCAATACTCGTTCAGGACCATACAGATAGAATTAAAGAATTTCTTGGACAGGATACAGGTTTCAGGAGGGATAAACTCAAAAAGAATATTGTGATATTAGGAGAAATTCCCGGGACAGAAGAGACAAAATATATATTTGGTGAATATGGTAAAGGAACTTTTTCTTTTCTGGGAGGACACGACCCTGAGGACTATACCCATTTTGTTGGTGACCCACCTACAAATCTTTCTTTACATAAGCATTCTCCGGGCTACAGGCTTATATTGAATAATATCCTTTTCCCCGCAGCCCGGAAAAAGAGACTTAAAACTTAAGCTTCTTCCAAAGTTATAGCCTCTGTGGGACAAGAATCGGCTGCCTCTTCGCAATCACATAAATCACAACCATTAGGATTTATCACATGCGCCTTATCATCGTCCCCCATCTCAAAAACATCCGGACATATTGCTGTGCACACTGCATCACCAATACATTTTTCAGCGTCAATTTTTGGAACTAACACATTATCCTCCTTTTTTGCTTATGTATACCAAGAGAAATCTCCTTGTCAAGTCCTTTTCTCTATCTTTTTAACTTTTATTTTATTACAATAAATTCAATCCTTCTGTTCTTCGCCCTGCCTGCCCTTGTTGTATTTGGGGCAATAGGCATTGTTTCTCCATATCCTCTTGCGATAAGCCTTGATGCCTCAATTCCGTGTTGAATCATATAATCTCTTACGGAATTCGCCCTTGCCTCTGAAAGCCTGAGATTATAACTTGCCCTTCCAACACTATCTGTATGTCCTGCAATTTCAACCTTAACATCGGGATTTGCCTTAAGAAGTTGAACTGCTTCATCTAATATAGAGTAGGAATCGGGCCTTATACTGGCTTTCCCTGAATTAAAGTGTATACCCTTCAAAGTAATCTTTTTATGTTCAACAAGTTTTTGGTAAATTTTTATATTTTTAATATATGTATCTCTGTCTCTAATGACAATCGGGAAGGTTTGTGTTACATATCCCTCTGCTTCTACTTTTACTGTAAAATTCCCAGCAGGAAGTGTATCCTTAAATACCCCTGTCTCAATGCCCGATACAATTGCTGGTCTACCCTTCAGTTCAAGGATATAAATCTTTGCGGCCACAGGTTTTCTTGTCTGGGCATCTATGACAGTCCCTGTAAATATGCCCTTTGGATGATAAATCTTGTTTAGAGTAATAGGCACAGACAGCTCTGCATCCTTTTTCAATGTAACTGTAACCCTTGCAGTTTTATATCCATCTTTGGTTACATCAAATTTATATACATCAGGGGGTAATGCAATTGAGGACTGCCCTGCTGAATCTGTCATCATCGGAGCAATTGTGGTATCAGAAAATATAAGGTTTGCAACAAGCGGTTCTCCTGTTTCTTTATCCTTTACTTCAACAATAATAGTGCCCTTTGGTGGCGGTCTTGGAGGTGGGATTAGTGCATTTGTGGATGTGATATTTAAGAATACCCTCCATCGGGCTGCCTGATTGTAATAGTCCTGTATGGGATTACGAGCTGAAAGACTGTCATAATTTGGGTGTTCTGGTGTAGAGTTTACACCTTGCCATCCCCAATCCGGCACAAAATCAAAGTGATTAAGTGCCCACTGCCCACCTATGTCAAATGTAACACCTACAGGGGTAATAAGTCTGATACCAATAGTTCCAATTAATGTGTC
>WFRC01000166.1 GCA_015486685.1 Caldifarciminota bacterium | reverse complement strand
TCCATGCCACAATCAGAAATCCTCTCTACAATTACCTGTTTCCCTGTGATAATGAGGAAAAGTTCCAGAGGGAATTGACAGAATCATCACAATATCTTTATATGAACTATGGTATCAGGAATGAACCTGACATTATATTATTGGGGCATACGCATATACCCATTGTAAAAAATTATAACGGGAAAATCATATTAAATCCCGGGAGTGTAGGGCAGCCCAGAGACGGGATATGGATGACCTCTTATGCTGTAATAGAGGATGGGAATCTTCTATTAAAAAGAAAAAAATATCCTGTTGAAAAAACTATTCAAAAGACAAAAAAATTACCAATACCTGAAGAAGACAGGTCAAAACTTATATATATATTAAAGAATGGAAGATATGAAGCATAAAAAATTAGTTTCAGTTGTTGGTAGTTCCTTAGAAATGGGATAAAAATGTTATTATTGCTGTTTCTATCTCTGAGAATTGGTTTTGCCGGGGATGTAAATATGGGCAGGCAAATTCAAATAATCGTTGACAAATAGGGATATTTTTTTATTGTCTATGTTATGAGAGAGGAAATGTATGTTTGGTGAAATAACAAGGATAAAAGAGATAATTATTACATTTGCAAAATACGGTTTTATCTATTATCTTCGCAGGATACCTCGATTACAGAGGTTTATTCCCAAAAAAATAAAGATAGAGACTTCACTTCCCAGAGGATTAAGAAATGCCCTTGAATCATTGGGACCAACATTTATAAAAATAGGCCAACTCTTATCCTGTAGAATAGATATACTGCCAGAGGATGTTATAGATGAATTAGCAAAACTTCAGGATGAGGTAAAACCATTACCATTCGATACAATGTGGTCAGTAGTGGAGAAAGAATTAGGCAAAAGGGTGAAATTTATTGATTCATTCGAGAAGGAGCCTATCGCATCCGCATCACTTTCGCAGGTATATAAGGGTAAAGTCTACGGAAAAGATGTAGTCTTTAAGGTAAAAAGGCCTAATATAAAAAGGATAATCCAGGAAGATTTTAATATACTCTTTCAAATTGCAAGGATGCTTGAAAACCACATATCCGAAATAAGATGGGTAAAGCCATCTGAAATTGTGAGTGAAATGCGGGTAAATATAATGAAAGAGTTAAACTTTACTGGCGAGGTAAATAATATAAATAGTTTTAGAGAGGCATTCGCCTATGAACCCGATGTAATTTTTCCTGAAACATTTCCCGAGCTCTGCACGGAAAATCTGATTGTAATGTCTGAGATAAAGGGTGTAAAAATAACAGATGTTCAAGGTGAATCAAAAAGGAAAGAATTAGCAACAAAGGGAACAGGGGTTGTTCTAAGGCAAATTTTTGATATAGGGCTTTTTCACGGAGACCCGCATCCAGGGAATATATTAATTACCAATAATGATAAAATTGCGTTTCTTGACTTTGGGCTTGTTGGAAGAATAGACCCTTCAACAAAAGAACTTTTGAGGGGCATCGTGCTTGCGATTGTGGAGGGAGACACATTCTATATGTACAGGATAATTAAGCAGTTAGGTGTTCTTAGCTCCGGGTATCCTATATCTGAGGTAGAATACATTATAAAATCTTTGTTAAACAAGTATCTTTCTGTACCTCTTAAAGAAATAGATACAAGAGATGTAATTAATGAAGTTACAAAGGCATTCAGGAGGTTGAAGATAAGACTACCATTAAACCTCCTTATATTAGGGAAAACTCTTTCTCAATTAGAGGGAATTGCAGAGCAACTTGACCCCGATTTCTCACTCTCTATTTATCTAAAACCATACATTATGGACCTTTATAAAGAGGGCTTTCTTGCAAAAAATATTGGGGTGGAGACAATGAAGGCGTTAAGAAAGACCTCGGAAACCGTCTCTTCGTTGCCAAAAATTATCTATTATATCCAGGATTGGCTTGATAGGGGTAAACTCCTTTTACATATAGAGAAATTGGAAGATGTTCAATCATCCATTGAGAAAGCGTCTACAAGAATTGTTATTGGTATGATAACAGCTGCATTGATTATAGGTTCTGCCCTTATTGTTAGAGGGGCAGGGAAATTTACTCCATTTGGAATTGGAGGATTTATAATCGCAGGCATATTTGGCGCCTGGTTTTTATATAGAATGGTAAGGTATAAGGAATATTGAATTGCCAACTGCGGCGTCTTTCTCACTCCCT
>WFRC01000165.1 GCA_015486685.1 Caldifarciminota bacterium | reverse complement strand
GGAGTCCCGTATCCCTATCAGATAGGAAAAGCACTTCTTCGTGTCCGAATTCTTCCATATAATCAAAGACATCTCTTTTTTTCATCTATACCTCCTTTATTTAATAAGTTAGAAGTAGGAAGTGAAAAGTATAAAATCGTGAAGCGTTAGGCGTAAATCGTTAATCGTAAAAACAACGCTTATTTTATCCAACATCTAACATCCAATATCTTCTATCTTCTCACGCTTTACGCTCTTTTCAACCTCTCACTTCTTAGTTCTCACTTTCTACTTAAAATGTAATAACGCCGTAGGCAAATTACTGCTCCATTTCTCTTTGAACAGTCTTTTCTCACTTTCAACCTTTGCATATCTTTTAATCCTCTCAATATCAACCATTAAGGGCCTCTCTCATAAATTGTTTAAAAAGTTCGTAATAATCCATATATTCTAATGAAATTCTTTCTACCCATTCTTCTTTTAATCTCGCATCTTTTGAAAAAAGTAGTGTTCCTCTTTTACCTTCTCTTCATCTACAAATATGCCTATATCAATATCTTTATAGGTTTTATATTCAAGAAAGGAACCATAGATATATGCAAATACAATCTCTTCCTTCTTTAATAGATATCTCTTAATTTTATTTATTATTTTTCCCTTTTTCATATTTCTATTATAAAAATATTTTAGATAAAGTCAATAAAAAAATTTGCAAAAACAAATTTAAAATTCCAGGTTAAACTCGCTAACCATCACCTGCGAAGTCTGTGCCAAAATTGTCATTGCGGGTATTGATTTATCAAGATGTGGTAACCTCATCCTTTTATCATCTGGTAGTCATTTTTCATATTTTATCAGATCTCTTCATAAAATTTTTGACACTACCAAAATATGCAATGAATCCCAAAAATTTCTTGACTTTGATATATAATTTTCTATTATAAGGTATGGAAATTATAAAAGGATTTTTGATGGGTGCATTGCAGGGATTGACAGAATTCCTTCCTGTTTCAAGTTCGGGACATCTCGTTCTTCTGAAATCTTTAATTCATCTGAAGGAACAGGGAATCGCATGGGAAGTTATCCTACATCTTTCTACGCTTATGGCTGTGCTTGTTTATTATAGAAATAAAATTATAGACTATCTTAGATGGAAAAATTTATTGCTTCTTATTATTGGTACAATACCTGCTGGCATTGTGGGTATTCTATTTAAGTCAAAAATTGAATCTATGTTTATAAACCTTACTCCTGTATCTATTGCATTCCTTATTACAGCAGCTTACCTCTATCTTACCAAAAAACAGAGTGGAGAGAAAGAGAATATTACTCCATTATTTGCATTTATCATAGGCATTGGTCAATCTATAGCAATAATTCCGGGTATATCGCGTTCAGGATTTACCATTACAACAGCACTCTTGCTTGGTATTAAAAATGATAAGGCAGTAGAATTTTCATTTATGCTCTCAATACCTGCAATATTAGGGGCATTTATGCTTGAAAGTAGAGGACTTATAATACCTAAATCGGCAATTCCCTCTCTATCCGTTGGCGCAATTTCTGCATTTTTATTTGGGCTTTTTGCGATAGTTTCAGTAATAAAATCCCTGGTAAAAAAATCTTTCTATAAATTCTCGTATTATCTAATATTAGTTTCCCTATTTTCTCTTATCTGGGCAATCTGGTTTTCTTAATAAGAGCCATATTCTCTCATTTTGTTATTCTCGCATTCCCACTTCCCAATTTCCATTGTCACAGAGTCAAGCATCGTCCCCAAAAAGCGTCCCCAAAAAAATTTTTATTGACATCAGAAAAAAAAATGGTATTATGAAATTATGGCAGAAAAAAATGGTATTAAGATATTTATTGTGATTTTTTTATTGTTCTGTCTCACCTTCTTTCTCAGATTCCAGCATATATTCTGGGGTTTAGACCTGAATAAAGAAATTCATTACTACGAAGATGAGGGCCATACAGTATTGAGGGTTTTCTACATTGAAAAGGGTTTTAATCCACACTATTTTATTAATCCTACATTCTATTATTACTCTATATTCTTAAGCTCAAAGATTGCAGAAAAATTTCACTACATAGATTATAAGATGCAAGACAAGTCCCTCTTAATTGTAAAATTACTCAAAATATCAAGGAGTTTATCCGGTATATTTGGTATATTTTCTGTATTTTTCTTATTTATGGCTGTTAAAAATTTGTATAAAGAAAAAATGGCTATTATATCCTCTCTCATTTTTTCAGTAATCTATCCTGCTGTGTATTTTTCCCATATAGCATTGGTAGATAGTTCAGCACTCTTCTGGAATACAGCAGGATTTTATGTGCTTACTCTGGATCTCAAGTCAATCAGAAAATTTCTCATTCTGAGTTCCTTCGTAATAGGTATGGCAATTTCTTCCAAATATACAAACTTTTTATTACTGATACCATTTGCAGTAAAGATTACAACAGAAAAATACTATAAAAATCTCAAATGGCACAGCTGGATATTGGCATTTTTTATCCTCCTTGCAGGGTTTCTTCTATTTACCCCCTATGCTGTTCTGGATATTAAACACTTTCTCTTTGGCAACGCCTCAGGTTTTGGTGGAATTTTTGGAGAAAGGGGATTATTCGGATACAATAGATTCTCGCCTGGCGTTTTTACTCCATTTTTATTAACCATTAAATCTATTGGATTATCGGGCTTTGTTCTTTTTCTATGGGGGCTCATTATATTTTTCATCAGGCATAATAAGAGCGATAAAATCGTATTATCTTATATTATCTCATTTTATGTTATAATGATATCGAATAGTTCCCCATACATCAGGCATTATTTACCTGTTTTACCATATATTGCAATTCTTATCAGCGCTATTTTCATTTATCCATATCGCACAAAAAAATTAAGATTTGTTCAATATCTACTCCCTTTATTTCTGATATACCATATTTTCTTCTCCTCTGCGTTAAACAAATTTTTGGGCAAAGAAGACGCAAGGGATGTATGTGTAAAATGGGTGCTTACCAATATTCAAGAAGGAAAATCTTTCGGATATGGAAAAATATCTCTGTCCAAACCGGGATTGTATTTTTTCAAAAGATATAAAGCACTTGACCTGTTTTATTCTAAAAGAAAACTATTAAATAATCTTCCTGATTATATTGTTTTAACAGATGAAGATATGCTTTATAATCAAATGTGGTATTTGATGCACCTGAAAAGGCAGTATAGGAATTATGAAAAAAAATTGCATCTTGATATAATAGATGTTCACAGACAATTTTTTCAATCGCTTTACAAAAATTATACCTTGTATAAAGTTTTCAAAACCCGCGTACCATTTAATCTAAAATTTCCGCAGGAAATTATATTGGAAATTCATCCGAGTGTTTATCTATTCAGGCGAGTCGATGGGGACGGTGCTTGACTCTGTGACACTATGGTAATAATGAGACGGTGAAATAAGTCCAGCATGACATAGGAGTGAGATTCTTCGCGGAATTTATCCTGAGTGAAGCGAAGGACTCAGGATGACAGAAAATGCCCTCCCTCAATCCCATTAGATAGTAAACATCTAACGGGATAAATTCCTCTCATAAGGAGGAAAGGAAAAGGGAGTATAATAACACAGAAACAAAACATCAGAAAATGAAATGTAAATTAAATTTTATGCCTTGACAATAATTATAAATTTTCTATATTAAGGTTATGGAAAAACAAAAAAAAATCTCTGAGATAAAAAAGAGGATTTCAGAGGGAGAAAATCCCGAGAATATCATAAAAGAAACCCTTGAAGCAGTCAAAAACTCTACACTGAATAATTATATATATAAGGATGATACCCTCGCTTTCCATTCCCTCGAAGAGGCAAAAAAGCACAGGGATGGGAAATTGTTCGGTGTGCCTATTGCTATCAAGGACAATATAAATATAAAGGATTATCCTACAACCTGCGGTTCAAAAATTCTCTCAAACTATATATCCCCCTATGATGCAACCGTAATTACAAAACTGAAGCAGGAAGGTGCTGTATTTATAGGTAAAACAAATATGGATGAGTTTGCGATGGGCTCTTCTACGGAATTTTCCGCTTATGGCCCTGCAAAAAACCCTTTTGACCCTGATTATGTGCCCGGTGGCTCAAGTGGAGGTTCTGCCTCAACTGTTGGGGCAGGAGAAGTGCCTGCTGCACTGGGTTCAGATACAGGTGGTTCCATAAGATTACCCGCTGCCTTTTGTGGTGTTTATGGATTAAAACCCACCTACGGCAGTGTTTCAAGATATGGACTTGTTGCATTCGCATCTTCATTGGACCAGATAGGTCCTATTGCTGCCAATGTTGAAGATATTGAATTAATATATAACATCATTTCGGGCGTGGACGAAAAGGATTCAACATCACTGCCTCCAAATCCCGGGAATAAACATTTCAATATAAAGGAAATCAAGATTGGCATTCCGGAAGAGTATTTTCAAGGGATTGATGAGAGAATACATAACAGGATTGATGAGGTAATTAAAACCTTTGGAAATATGGGTGCAAAAATTAAGAAAATTTCATTGCCGCATACAAAATATTCTGTCCCTACATACTATATTATTGCCCCGGCAGAGGCATCCTCAAACCTTGCCCGCTACGATGGTGTCCGATATGGATTAAGGATAAAAGGAAAGGATGCAAGGGAAACTATCCTGCTGACCCGAGATGAGGGATTTGGAGAAGAGGTAAAGAGAAGAATTATGATTGGCACATTCGTGCTTTCATCAGGATATTATGAGGCATATTATGAAAGGGCATTAAGGGTAAGGACTATTATAAAAGAGGAATTTGACCGTGCGATGCAGGATGTGGATGTTATCCTTATCCCCACTGCACCTGAACTGCCATTTAGATTGGGCGAAAAAATAGAAGACCCCGTTAAAATGTATCTTTCTGATGTAATGACTGTTTCTGCAAATCTGGCAGGCAATCCTGCCCTTGCTGTCCCCTGTGGATTTATTCAAAAATTTCCCTGCAGTTTCCAGTTGATTGGAAGACCATTTGATGAAAAAACCCTGTTTGAACTCACTAAAATCTACGAGAGGGAAAGAGATGGAATTTGAACCTGTAATAGGGATTGAGGTTCATACTCAGTTAAAAACCGAGACAAAGATATTCTGCAGGTGCAAATCAGAATTTGGCGATGAACCAAATACGAATATATGCCCTGTGTGTATGGGGCTTCCCGGTGTCTTACCTGTGCTGAATGAAAAAGCCGTTGAATTAGGGATAAAGATTGGACTTGCCTTAAACTGCAAGATAAATCTTGAATCCACATTTGACAGAAAAAACTATTTCTATCCTGACCTGCCAAAGGGCTATCAAATTACACAATTTAGAAAACCATTAGGGGAAAATGGATGGATAGAGGTAAATGGAAGAAAAATCCGCATCAGAAGGGTGCATATAGAGGAAGAATCCGCAAAAATCCTGCATCAGGGAGATTATGCACTGATTGATTATAACCGTGCAGGCGTTCCCCTCGCTGAAATTGTTACAGAACCCGATATAAGGTCAGGAAAAGAGGCTGCTGAATACCTGATGAAACTCCAGCAGATTTTGAGATATATAGGGGCATCTGATGCAAATATGGAAAAGGGGAATATGCGATGTGAACCCAATATATCAGTAAAACCTATAGATAGTACAGAATTTGGGACAAGGAGGGAGATTAAAAATCTTAATTCCTTTAAGGCAGTAGAAAATGGTATAAAATATGAGATTGATGCACAAATAAAGGAACTTTCATCAGGGGGAAAAGTTACACAGGCAACACTTCTCTGGAACGAAAAAGAAAAGAAAACAGAAGTAATGAGGAGCAAGGAAGAATCTGCTGAATATAGATATTTCCCCGAACCGGATTTACCAAACCTCAGATTGGATGAAGAATATGTCCGAAAGATTAAAGAAGGTTTACCTGAACTCCCTGATAAGAAAAAGGAAAGGTTCATAAAACAATACAATATTAGAGAATATGATGCAAAAATACTTATTACCTCTCCCCCACTTGCAGACTTCTTTGAACAGGCAATAAAAAGATACAACAACCCTCAGAAGATTGCCAACTGGATAATCTCAGAATATCTGGGCAATTTTGAAGGAAAAATATCTCCCGACGCTATTGCAGATATAGTAAGATTTGTAGAAGAAGGTAAGGTGTCAAGACCTGTGGG
>WFRC01000164.1 GCA_015486685.1 Caldifarciminota bacterium | reverse complement strand
TGTCACAGAGTCAAGATGCTATATTGTAGTAAGGTATGAAAAACACAAAAAAAGTATTGAAAAAAACCTCCTTCTGCCGTAGATTATAGGTAAACCTATAACAAAAGGAGGAAAAATGTGTAAAGAAAAGATAATCAAGAAAGGTAGATTTGTCAAGAGAGAAGTTTTAGTAGTAGGGATTGACATTGGAAGTCAATCACATATAGCGACAGGAGTATCATTAGAATCAGACTTCACGAAGCCGATTATTGTTAGAAACAACAGAGGAAGTTATGAAAGGTTTATAGAAACGATTGAGGGATGGAAGGTAAAATTAGGTTGTAAGGATGTAGTAGTAGGTTTTGAATCAACGGGGCATTATTGGAAACCATTAGGGTATTACTTAAAATCCAGGGGTATTTCTTTAGTAGAAGTAAGCACAATATCTACGAAGAAGTCAAGAGAGATGATGGATAACAGTCCATTGAAAGCGGACAAGAAAGATGCGAGGATAATAGCGGATTTAGTAAGGCAAGGGAAGGTATTAACAGCGATATTACCTGAGGGTAAAATATTGGAATTAAGGAATTTTATGCATACGAGGGAGAATTTCATAAAAGAGAGGAAAGGTATAGAAAACAAGATTCATAAAATAATAGATATAACATTTCCGGAGAGGATGAGTGTAATAAAATCAGTTGAGAATAAGACCTCAATATACCTACTAAGGAAAGCGCCCTTTCCAGATAATATAATCAAGAGGGGGCTAAAGTGGTTAAAGAGAGAGATGAGGAAGCGAAGCAGGGGCAGATATAACGATTTAGATGCTGAGAGATTGTATTCATTAGCAAAAGATACAATAGGATTAAAAATAGGGTTAGAGGGGCTTCATTATGAATTAAAATCCCTATTAAAAAGATTAGAGGTATTAAAGGAAGAAATAAAAGATATAGAGAAACATATAGAAGAAATAGCAAGGGATATGGAGGAATACAGGTATATAAAGAGTATAAAAGGCGTGGGAATGATTACAACGGCAGCAATAATATCAGAGACTGGTGGGATAAAGAATTATGGGAATGCGAAAGAATTAGAAAAGCTTGCCGGAATAAATCTCTATGAAGTAAGCAGTGGAAAACATAAAGGTGAAAAGAGGATAACGAAGATGGGCAGGGCGTTAATGAGGCAAAAATTATATTTAGCGGCTATCCAGCAAGCGAGGGAGAATATGCCATTAAACAATTTTTACAAGAGGCTTATAAATAGGGGAATAAAGAGGCCGAAGGCATTAATAGCGGTATCGAGGAAATTATTAACGATAATATTTGCACTTGTAAGGGATGGGAGAGAATACGAAGAGGGATATGTAAAGGAAGCGGCATAAATAAGATGGAAAGTATTGCCAGTGGGGGAAGCACGAGGTCGGTGATAGAGGGTTCTACGGGAGTAGAAGGTCTCGGAGTCAAGATAAGTGCCCCCCACTGTCTAAAATCTGAATTAAGCATCGTAAAAGCCCTGGGAGACCAGAGACTTTGCAAATTAGCGTTAGATTTAGACGAAAAAGGTGGGGATTATCCACTGGCAAATACTAATATTGAATTGAAATAAAAAAAACAGAAGGAGGATAAAAAAACTACATTTTAGCTATTGACTAAAATAAATTAGCACCGTCCCCATCAGTCCGTCCCCATCAGCCAGAAAATTGCGAAAAAATCATTGACACAGCCAAAAAAATTTGTATATTATCTATATGATAAAATCTATAGTATCAATTGGCTTTGAAAAAAACAACGGGAAAAAGCTTGCAGGAATTCTTAATAAGGTATTACCTGATGCAGAGATTTTTGCAGCAAAGACCTTACCAGAGGTAAATCTCAAAGCATTAAAAAAGAATGTAATCCTGATTATAAGGTACAAAAAAAATGAACGGATAATTATCCCTTCGGGTAAAAATTTGTTAAAATTTCCTGCAATTATTGTGTCAAAAAAACCTCCATATCTTTTTGAGGAACAGATGCCACAAAACCTCTTCATTGTTGATTATATTCCACTGGACAGATGGGAAACCGAACTGCCTTTAAGTATAAAAAAGGTGGAAAACTTCATTAGAAACAGCAAAAAATTTATTCAATCTATTAAAAATATAGAAAATGCAAAGATAGAATGGGAAAGAGGTGTAGATAGTATAAATGACTTAATCCTGATTCTGGATAAAAATCTTACTATAAAGAGGATAAATCTGGCAGTAGCAAACTATGCGGGCAAGAAATTTACGGATATAGTTGGGAAAAAATGTTTTTCAGTGCTTCATAACAGAAAAAGACCCTGCGAGCCCTGTGTGTTTAAATCTTACTTAGCACACAATAGCATACCAAACCCCGTAAAGATAGGTAAAAAATCTATATACAGGGTAGAAATTACCCCCCTTTTCTCTGAGACTAAAAACACAGAGTTTGTGTTAAAACTTACCAATATTTCAGGAGAATTTTTTATAAAGAAATTCTTTTTTTATATACTATTGATGTCAAAGAAATCTTTTGTTCAAGAAAGCATTGAGCCGCTGTTCAAAAAGTTCTTTGTTCTGCTTTCAAAATGGAGTGGGTTCAAAAGGGGAATAATAATATTTAATAATAGGGCAAAATGTTATAGTTTTGGTTACAAAAGGGAGGAAAAAAAGATTATAAAGGATATCATATTTACCGTAGTTAAACAGAAGCGGGTTTACAAAAAATTAAAAGAAAATTTTTATTATGTCCTATATCAGGATGAAATAGACGAATTTAACAACGAAAAGAATCCTCTAGCACCAAAGTGTATTATTTTTCCTGTTTTTATAAAGGGAGAGATTGAAGGATATATCGTGCTAAATACGCCTCTTAAAGAGGTATGGTTTGATATGGCTATCCAGAATGGATTAAAAATGGGGGTAAATACATTCTCAAAAATTGTAAATAATGTTGAACTAAAGAACAAAATTATATCTCAAAACAGGGAATTGGATTGTTTGATAGAGAACTTAAAAGAGGGTGTTGTGTATCTTAATAAACGAAAGGAGATAGTTCATATAAACTCATTAGGTAAAACAATGATGCACAGTATTATAAAAGATTGGGATGGCGTAAAAATCAAAAAGATAGGGCATTTATCTATTAACAAACTCATTAAAGATACCTTAGATAAAAAAAACACCTCAAATGAAATAATAGGTAGTAATGGAAGGATATACTCAATACTTTTTGCTGTTGTGAACAATAAAAGAACGGGAAAAATAAATGGATATGTGCTTACAATAATAGACATTACTCAAAATAGATTAGACAACGAAGATTTAATGACTACTTTTCAGATGGCATCTTTGGGCGAGATTACCGCTGAAATAGCCCATGAAATAAACAACCCCTTAACCGCAATCGTAGGTTTTTCCGAACTCCTTTCCAAAGAAAAAACATCCCCGAGAATTAAGAGAAAGTTAACTGTTATTAGAGAACAGGGTAAGCGTGTTGCCTTAACTGTTCAGGCGTTATTAATGAGCAGTAAAAAAAGTAATTTTGGGGAATTTGACCTGAATCAGGTTGTTGTTAGAACCCTAAGACTCATAAAACATCCGTATTATCTTAAATCTATTGATGTCAAATTTTCCCCGTTTAAGAAAACAATCAAATGCATAGGAGACGCCAATCTTATTGAGATTGTTCTGTTAAACATCTTGAAAAATGCGAAGGAAGCAATTATTCCATCAAAAAAGAATGGGAAAATCACTATAAAAACATATAAAAAAGGGGAATATGGGGTATTTACAATAAAAGATAATGGTCCCGGTATACCAGGAGAAATGCAAAATAAGGTAATGGATACATTTTTTTCCACAAAACAGACAAGGGTAAATTTAGGATTAGGTTTAAGTATATGCAAAAGAATAGTAGATATGCACAAAGGAACAATAAACATTTCAAGTGTCCCGGGAAAAGGAACAAAATTTAGGGTGCAAATCCCACTCTTAACAAAGAAAACATCTCGTTTGGAATTATTCGAGATGGCCGACAAAAAGGCAGAGAAAAACATAGAAGATATTCTTATCATAGATGATGAAGAAGTAATTCTTTCTGTAATGGAAGAGATGTTCAAAAATTATGGATATAAGGTTGATACAACCACATCCCCCGTAGAAGGCATTGAGAAGATAAAACAAAAAAGATATGGCATAATATTCCTTGATATTAGAATGCCCGAAATGGATGGGAGGGATGTATATTACAAAATTATGAAGGATGTTCCGAATAATGTAAATAAGGTAGTTTTCTTTACGGGCGATACTTTAAGCACTGACATCCAGAGATTCCTGGCAGAGGCAAAGGCATCTTATCTCAAAAAACCCTTTACAGAAAAAGAGGTTATACATCTACTGGAGAAAAACAGTGAAAAATCATCGTAAGGTTTTATCTGAAATAGCCACAGGGGCTATTATAGCAGCTCTGTACGCCTCTATAACAGTATTATTTGCACCCATCAGTTATTATCCCATTCAAATTAGAGTTTCAGAGGCATTAACACTTTTGCCATATATTTT
>WFRC01000163.1 GCA_015486685.1 Caldifarciminota bacterium | reverse complement strand
TCCCTGTTTCACTTATTGTTGCATTTGTTTATCTGTTCTTTTCAAAGGGGAGTATAAACATTATTTCACTTTCAGCCCTTGCCATTACCATTGGAATGGTGGTGGATAATGCCATTGTGGTGATAGAAAATATATTCCATCACAGGGAGATAGGCGAGACAGATAAAGAATCTGCAATATTTGGGACACAGGAAGTCATTCAGGCAATTACAGCCTCCACCATCACAACAATTGTGATTTTTCTTCCGCTTTTGCTTATAAAGGGTATGGTAGGCGTAATGTTCAGGCAACTTGCAATTACAGTGCCTATAGTTCTGTTGACTTCGCTTCTGGTTGCTGTATCCCTTGCGCCTATGCTTGCATCAAAATTCTTGAAGATAAGAAAAAGGACTGGCTGGAATGAAAGATTTTTCTCTGCATTAGAAAGGTGGTATAGAAATGTATTAACCGCATCCATAAACCACAGAGGTAGGATAATTATCTCTGCGATTATTGTATTTATAATAGGTATTGGCTTATTCAAGTTTATAAACACTGAATTTTTCCCCGAAGGGGATACAGGAGATATTAGAGGTACGATTGAAATGCCACTCGGAACCTCTCTTAATGCAACAAATCAGGTTGTAAAAAGGGTTGAAGACCTTATACGAAAAGAGGTGCCTGAGGCAACTGTTGTGCTTTCAAGAACAGGCAGGAGTAAATCAGGAATTGGTGCAATTATGGGAAAATCAGAGACATCCTCGGCAGGCACCATTTCCATTCACCTTGTGAAAAAATCAAAAAGAAAACGAACAACGCAAGAGATTGCCGAAAAAATTCAGGAAGAGGTGAATAAAATCCCTGGGATAAAATTTTCCAAATTTTCTGTTTCCAGTGGGATGAATCCATTTGAGGGTGAAGCACCTGTGAATGTGGAATTGTATGGTGATAATTTCCAGCAAACAGACAGCATTGCTCAAATCATAAAGGATAAACTTAAAGGTATTAAAGGAATTACATCTGTTGAAATATCAAGGGCTACAGGCAGGCCTGAATTGTGGTGTGAGATTGATAGAGGGAGATTGGCTTATTATGGACTTTCAGTTGCCTATGTGGGACAGATTTTGAGAACAGCAGTATATGGGAGTAAAACGGGCAAAATGGATATTAAAGGTGATGAGCGGACAATATTTCTCTCCCTTGATGAACCATACAGGAAGGATTACAGAACACTTCAAAATATGCTTATTTCTACACCTGCAGGCAAAAAAATCCCATTAGGTAATATTATTTCACTTAAGGAACATTACGGACCATTCTCTATTGAGAGGAAGGAAAACGAAAGGGTTGTTTACATAAAGGCAGGTATATATGGAAGGCCGTTAGGCGCTGTGGTAAAGGATGTAAACGCCTCGTTGGGGAATATGAGACTGCCCGCAGGTGTGCATACATCATATGGAGGTCAGATTACAGAACAGAAGGAATCCTTCCAGACTTTACTTTTATCCGTTATCATTGGTATAATTCTGGTATTCCTTGTAATGTCTGCCCAGTTTGAATCATTCCTGGACCCATTCATCATTATGTTTTCCGTGCCATTTGCCGTTGTAGGTGTCTCTCTTGCATTCTACCTTACAATGAAGCCTTTGAGTTTAATGGGGATGGTAGGTATTGTGATGCTTGTGGGTATTGTGGTAAATAATGCCATTGTTATGATTGATTACATAAACATTTTAAGAAAGAGGGGAAGAGGATTAAAGGAAGCGGTAGTTGAGGGAGCAACAAGGAGGTTAAGGCCTGTTCTGATGACAACTCTGACAACCATATTTGGGTTGCTGCCACTTGCCATCTCAAAAGGCTCAGGTGCAGAGATGTGGAGTCCCTTAGGGATTTCTGTGATTGGTGGGCTTTCCATTTCTACATTTGTAACCTTAATCCTTGTGCCTACCCTATATACATCATTCTGGAAGAGAAGAAGAAGATAAAGGTAGCCGATAGCCGAGTGCCGTTAGCCGTTGGCAAAAATGAAATAAACGATAAAAACGGTGATACGATGATATGGT
>WFRC01000162.1 GCA_015486685.1 Caldifarciminota bacterium | reverse complement strand
GTATGCCCCAATAATATAATGTCAGGTTCATTCCTGATACCATAGTTCATATAAAGATATTGTGATGATTCTGTCAATTCCCTCTGGAACTTTTCCTCATTATCACAGGGAAACAGGTAATTGTAGAGAGGATTTCTGATTGTGGCATGGACAGCGAGAAAATTTATCCCATCCAGATTGAAATATTTCATTGGTGATTGCCCTCTGAGAAATTCGAGGTGCTTTTCTTCTAATACCTTTAATGTATGTAATTCTCGTGAATGAACAGATATTGTATGCATCTTTTCGCTGCACCTGCAGTCTGTATGGTATGCATTTGCATTGTCATGATTACCCAATATATAAATATCAGATGTCTCCGCAAGTATATCCAAAGTTTCAACAGGATTTGGGCCATAATCAATGCCATCTCCAAGAAACACCATTTTATCAAAATTTTCTTCAAGCACAGATTCCAGTGCCTCAAGATTGGAATGCACATCAGAAATAACAAGTATTCTCATTGTTTTACCTCCTGTCTCAGTGTGTTTATTATGAACCAGGGCGTAGATTGGGGATATTTTATCAATAATGTATCAAGCCATTTTTTTGCTTCCCTTTTTTTGTTTTTGGTAATCAATCTTTTCCACCTGAAATACAGAAAATATGGTTGAGTAAGGGAATCTCCCATTCGGGGCGAAAATGCTACCTGTCCATTTTCCATACCATAAAGGAGTGAAGAAATGGGGGTTGTCATCTCTATTTTCGCAGTATCAAGCATATAGGACAAAGCCAAATTTTTTGCCTCTTTCCCCATATTATATTTTATAAGAATGAGGCAATCAAGCGCATTTATATCACCGTTTGAAGCCGCTTTCTTGAGATATAATTCCGCTGCACTATAATCTCCCTTAATAACCAGAAGCCGTGAAAGGTATTTACCATTTCCCGTTGCGAGTTTTATTGCTGCATCAATCTTGTCTGCACCCACAAGTTTTTTAATCTTCTGCCCCATCTTTACCCTTTCTATTGTAGGCATTTCATCTTCTGTCCACTTTATATTTTGCCCCCTTCCTAATATACGCGAAATCAGTATATCATCCTTGGTCTCTATTCCATAGTGTATAATTTTATGTGTGGCGTTTATCCTTCTTCCCATATCGGGAATTTTGTCCAGAAAAATAAGTGCAGAGTCGGGTTGGGATTCATCAAGATAATAGCTAATCAATACGCCGTATAGAAAATTATATTTATGTCTTTTAATCTCCTTTTTGACAAATGCCCTGAATTTTTCCGGGATATTGTCCAAAATCCTGATATAGGAATGAGGTTCATCTTTTCTTACATCCTTTAACAGGAATCTTAATGCTTTTAGCGTATCCTCTCTTGCATAGATATTCCATAATACATTTCTATACCCGCATATTCCCTGTTTTTTGCTTGCCTCTTCCGTAATTTTACCTGCAAGTTTAACCTCATTATAGGATAAAAGTATGTATATTGCCTCCATATATGCTCTATCAGCCTTACATCTGTTTTTGCCGATGATATGTTTATTGCCTTCTGATTTTAGATATTCTCTGAGTATCTTTTCTCCATTTCTATTCTTACCCATCTTAAGGTATGCCACAGCAAGATAAATTTTTAATGTGTTTTGCCTTTTTGTAAGGTTCTCTATTCTTGAAAATGCCTGTGTATCAGGTAATGCTCTGAGGTAAATTCTCACAGCGGCAATTGTTTGCCCCCTCTGTTCATACATTTTCCCAATTTTCAGGTAATGTGCCGTATTAACGGAAAATAATAGGAGTAATATCATTTTAAGAGCCTCTCATAATACTCTTTCACAGCCTTTTTAAATACATCTGAAACAGGCTCATCCTTATATTTTTCTATTAGTAGTCTTTCATAATAATATTTCTCACCTTTATTCCGGGTAATCTTGATTTCCGGCGGGGGATAATACTTTCCCGGTGAAGATCTTCTTTTTTTTGCGAATGACCTCCTTCGGACAGACCTCTCTGCCTCCAATAGGTGTTTCAATATCTTTTTATGCATCTGTATTTCTTTTTTGTTAAGTCTCCCTGCTGCCAATTCATCCGCAAGTTTTTTCATCTCCTCGGCAATGGACGAAAATGCGTCGCCTAATTTTCCCATTTTTTTAGCCATAGACCTTTCTTCTCCTGCAATCTTCTTTAATCCACCCATCTGCTGAGAGGCAGGCATAGGTATTAACGCCTGCATCTTTTCGCCTACACCCTGCTGTTGCTGTAACATTTTTTCCAGTTCACTGAGCAGAGAAGACTTCCCCTTCTTGCCCGTTTCCAGCAGCATTAAGATAGTTTCATCTATCTTATATTTAATAGGTTCAATCCTGCTACCTGCTTGAATGCCCTTTATCACCTCTGATAAATTCGTCAGCACCTTTGGGGAAAATGCCATTGACTGCATAAATAGATTTGTTGACTGTTTATATAGATAGGTAAGTGCATCAATAACGCCACTCTTTAGATATGGATTTTTGTATATCATATCCACCTCGTTGAGCACCAGTCTCAGTCCCAGAACAATCTTCTTTAATTTAGCCATAATATTGGCAGTCCCCAGTTCTTTATTTTGTTCATTTTGCAGCATTTTCATAAGTGTGCGGATATCCTTTTCAATCCTTTGTGATGCCCCTTTATTGTCCTTCCCCTTTGCAAACTTTTCCGAAAGTTTTTTCATATTTCCCGGTATATTCCTTTTTGTACCCTCCTGCCCTATATGTTTTATCTCTTTATATGCAGAGGCCTTCATATCCTTTAAGAGCATATCCATCTTATTCCCCAATTTTGATTGTTTTTCCGATTGGGAAGCGGGATTTTTTGATGCCTCCTTTGAAATATTCTCCTGTGCCTTCCGAATATTCTCAAGAGATTGATAATATTCATCCATCTTCATCAATTTTGCAAGTTTCTCAAGTAGTTCCTTACCCATTTTTAGTGCTTTAAGTAGTTCTTCCTGAGAAAGGTCAATCTTTTCCAGGGAATTTGCTTTTTGCCCTCCCTTCATCACATTCTGAATCTCTTTATTTAATTTCTGAATATCCATCTCCTGATATATCTCTTTAATCCTCTCCATTTCTTTCCGAATTTCAGGATTCTTCAAGGTTTCCATCATATCCTTGATACGAGAAATCTTCTTCAGAAGTTTCTCCTGCTCATTCAGGGTATTGTGAAGCACCTTCCTGTCTTCCCAGTTCTGTACCCCTTTATCTATCATCTCCTCTATAGCCTTTTTCAACTCCTGTTGAGACTGCTCCGCCTCTTTTGTTTTTTCTGCCATTGATTTACCAAACTCAGAGATACTACTTAACATTTGTTCTATGTGAGGAAGATAAACAATAAATGGTGGTGTTATGTATACCTGTCCAACTGCATCTTCAACTACTCCATATATCTTCAATGTATCACCCGGAAGCATATTTGATAGATTGAAAAGTGCCCTACTCTGAACTAATGTTTTACCCTTTACCCCGAAAATTTTTGTTTTCCTTCCCCCAATTCTGAGATATGCCCCTTTTATATAGAAATCGTCCTCTATCTTAAATCTTAAATCCAATTGCATATCCTTTCCCAGTTTGTATGGGCTTTCAGGTGAAATAAATGTAAATCCTGGTGGGTTGTCCTTTACAGGGAATATAGAAAATTCAAGAAGAGAAAATGGTATATGTAGAGAATCATCTGCCTCTATCTCTATTTTTTTATTGTTTTTAATGTAGAATCTGCCCATAATTGTTTGCCCGGAAACAACAAGGGGTATTTTTTTGTTCGTACTCTTCATATATGCCTTATAGGGTGCAGGTGAGACCTCCAGAGAAAAATCAAGCCTTGTGCCCTGGATGCCTGCAATTTCTGTTTGAAATGTTGTATCAATAATGTCCGGAATGTGTATATATGCAGGAAATTTATAGTGTTTTTTCATTTTCAAAATCTTGAAATGCTTTGCCACAGGTATATCAAAGATACCTGTTCTCCATCCTCTATAACCAATGGAAAATGTATTTTCGGGCAATGTATGGTAAAATCCGAATCTATTATTCGCCATCTTTATCATTTTTACCCTTTTATTTTTCCATATTACATAGAGTTTTGGGGCATTTGATTGGGCTGTAATAAGACAGGGACGCCGGGCAAATGCATATTTGGGAATATGCAGGGGATAGATATTTACAGGTGGTGGCAATCTCGGATGTGAAAGGCACATCAAAAATATAGAAATCCCGAATATGAAATAATAAAGATGGTGTTTCCGCCTTTCAATAAAATCCGCAGGTTTTAACGGTTTAAGAATATTGTCGGATTCATCAAGAGCCTTCCCTATCAGTTCGGGTGACCCATATATTTTTTTTCCTTCTCCTACATCTACGGCTAAAAAAAGCCTGCCTTCGAGGGGTAAAAGGGATTCAAGCCTCTTCGCAATGTTTTGTAAGTTGCCTTTGAGATTAAAAACTTTCAGGAGCGATAACAACGGCAGTATGAGGAGTATAATAAATTCAATCCGGGTTAAAATAACCCTTTTCTGGACAAAAAATATAATACCCCAGAAAAAGAGTATTATAGACAAAGATAAGCAGAGATTCAGAAAAAGATTATATCTCCTCTCTAATGAACCTATTCTCCTTACAAAACTATAAGAAAAGTTTATTTTCTGGGAATTTTGAATGTGCATGGAGCACACATTCCTTTATTTGCTTCGATGTCATATACCCTGTATGTTTTCTTTTCACCACCAATATATACGGTCCACTCAACAGGGAAGCCATCAACTCCTGCTATTTTTCTATACTTCGTAACCCTGAGCCAGATTTCTTCACCCAATATAGTAAATCTTACCCTTAACAATCTTCCATCTCTATCCAGAAACATATCACCTGTCCTTTTTTTATCCTTAAAATGCACAATTACCTCTTTTTCTTTGTATTCCCATGAAAGTTGCCCTGGTATAAAATTTATCCAGTCAAGAAGGGACAGGTTTATCTCATTATAAAATGTAATAGGATAGGCAACAAATGAATCCATCACAAACTTGTATAATCGTTGTCCATCATAAATAAGGACATATTTCTTTCTGTATCCATTTTTTCCTGCTGGTTCATATACCGTTATTTTATATTTATTTATTCCCCTCATCCATTGATAGGTAAACCTCTTCCCATTCTCCTCAATCTCCATCTGTATATCCCTGATATGCCTTTTAATGGTATCCTGTCTTGCCTGTAAAATAAATAAACCATTTGTCGTTGACATAGAGAAAAGCATTGCCAATATAAACATTTTACCTCCTTGTTTAGTAAGTAAGAAGTAGGAAGTGAGAAGTAAGCACGCTTACCGCTATCCGCTAACCGCTTACCGCCAAAAAATAATGCAAAAGTATATCGTTAAGCGTAAATCGTGAGATGTTAGCAAAAAATAATAATACGGTGATAAGTTGATATGCTGATAAGATAATATGGATTTTCGCATAAGTGTTGTATCCGCATCACCATATAACCGTATCATCGTATTTCCGTATCACTAGTTCTTTTCGTTTCTCGCTTATTATCTCATCTACCCATTCACTTCCTATCGCCCCTTACCCATTGCCTCTTACCTATTACCAAAAATTTTATTTACAACAAATAACAGCGGAGCGAATACACAACGAAGTGTAATAACGCTGAAGGCAAATTACTACTCTTTTTCTCATTCATTCAATAAACCTTCAACCCTATAAACTTAAATTAAAACATCCTTACCTTAAATCCCTCTGGATTTTTTACCTCTAAAAGTTCTATATCCCCTATCCCGCAGACAATTATACCCCTTCTGGTGGCATAGGATATAATATTTCTGGCAAGATATAAAAATGCACTCATCTCGGCACTGAGCCTGTTTAATGAAGTTTCTGTATGAACTATAAATTCACCTAATAGTACTTTAAGGCTGTCTACCCTTTTTTCTAATACCTTTCCCATCTTTATCTCCCATTTTTATAAATTATAACAAAAAATATGAAAAAATCAAGTTTTTTTTGAATGTTTTTGGAGGGAAAGAACCACACAGATTTACCCCGTTAGATATTTGCTATTACATAGAGAAAAACTTACCAACCATTCCTTATCTGACGCAGTGAATACAGTCTCGAGTTCCAGGTTTTGAGATAAACTCACCTACCGCTTATTTCCACACATACCATAAAAAAATATAAGAAGCCAATACGGCGAATATGGTAAATGGCAGTCCGATTTTCACAAAGTCCCGAAAACTTACTTTATATCCCTTCTTCCTTAATAGTCCGAAACTGACAAGATTGGAAGCAGCCCCAATGGGAGTGATATTCCCTCCTACTGTTGCACCTATAACGATGCCAAATGTATATAGGTATGGTGGTATATTATGGGATGCTGCAAGGCTCATTCCAATAGGAATCATAGCGGTTACAAAAGGAATATTGTCTATAAAGGCAGATGCAACCACAGAAGACCATATCAGAATCGAGAATGTCCAGAAGATATTTTCACGGGTGAAGCCCCCTATCTTTTCTGCGATGAATGTTGCAGCACCTACTTCTGTTAAGGCTCCAACAATGGTAAATATAGCAATAAGCGATAGCAAGGTTTCCCAGTCAAACCTTTTAATTACTAACGGAGAATCCTGGTGCTGAAAAATCATTGATATAGCACCAATTATAACTGCACCAAGACCGGCAAACCTCTGGAAGTATATATGATTTCTCGAGATGAAAACAAGATATAGAATTAATAAAATGAAAAAAATTAAGGGGGAATATGTTTTGACCTTTTCCTTTTCAATATTTGATACAGGTTTTTTAAGTCTTCTAAACATTAAATACATTACAACTATAGATGCAAGTGCACCAATCTCCACAGCAAAAAATATGCTCATTTTATTCTGGATAAAAAAGAAATTGTTAAATGTCATTTTTGTATAACTTGCAAGAATCATACTGGGTGGGTCACCAATCAGGGTGGCTGTTCCTTGAAGATTTGAACTCAAACTTATGCTTATTATAAATGGAACAGGTGAGGTATTAAGTCTTTTTGCCAGATGAAATGCGACAGGTGCGAGTATAAGCAAGGTGGTGACATTTTCGCAAAAGGATGATATAATACCTGATATAATGGATAACAGAATAATTGCAATGCCTATATTGGCAGATTTTGACGCTACAATCTCTGAGATTACAGCAGGAATACCTGATTCAATAAAGAGTTCTGCGATAATAAGTGTCCCGACGAAAATTCCGATAATATTCCAATTTACAAGATAAATAAGTCCGGAAATCTTTATAATCCTGAACAATAGAAGTAAAACAACTCCACCCCATAATCCTATCCACTTATTTCTTGGAGAAATTGCGAAATAAAGATATGCCAGTCCAAATATAATTAGTGCTATTGCGAGTTTTGAAATTTCCATTCTTTCAGGAGAAGCGGTGGATTTCCTTCTCGCCTGACAAGTCCAATATCAGGTCCATACCATTCTTCTTTTATAATGCTGTCTGCATTTCCCTGCGAAAATTCGTATCTCTTTCTTATAATATGAAAGGTGTTATTTATCTTGCCGTAAGGTAAAAGAAGGCTGGATTCTTCAATTACTGCACAAGAAAGAACTACATCCTTTTTTAGAGTATCTCCGCTGTAGATTTTTTCAAGATGGTATGTATCTGCCCAGGTTTCTCCAATAAGTAAGGGGAATTTTAAGACATCTTCCCATAATGTATCCAGAACAATCTTTTCACCATTCATTACAACAGATTCCTCAAACCTTTCCTTTAATGCCATATCTTCTTTGGTTAAGTATCTTTCTTTACCCTCATCTAAGAGTATAAAAATGTTCTCTGAATTTGACATAACCGAAAACACTTCTTCATAATTACCCCTTTTATATGTCCATTCTTCCCCATCCTGAAGTGGAAAATAATTGCTCCCAATGATGGGTGAAACAGGATTACTGCATCCAGATACCAATCCCAAGATGAACAATATCCACATCAATCTTACCATCAAGGATTTCCTCCATTCTAAATTTGAGAAAAAGTAAAGGTGGCTTGGGCAAAATTTTGATTATACATTCAATTGCAGCAGTGGGTATAATACCAGTAGATAGGCCATTCAAATACTGAATATTAAAATATTGTATGCCAAATAGTGGTATTACACTCACCTGTTTATTGAGGAAATTTTTCCCTGCAAGAACTTCAAAGTTTCTTAATCTAAGCCCATTTTTATATACTCCCCCAACCCCTGACACTAAAAAAATCTTCTTCTCCAGCGTATACTCAACCCTTGCCTCAGAAGGCAGGAGATTATCCTGTCCCTGGAAGAAGATTCCTGTTCCTATATTTAATCCCCAGTATCCTATAATAAAAAAAATCATAACAAAGACTACAAAAAATATTCCTTTTGTCAACAAAAATTTTTCATTAACTCAAATGCCCATTTTATTCTACCTGAACCTTTATGAAAATTTCTCCTAAAATGAGATTCGGGGCAAAAAAACGCCTTATCCTGATACCCGGTATAATTTTTACATATTTGTTTGCCTTTATTATTCCTCCAAATGCACCTGATAAAGAAATTTTTGTAGAAGGAGACCGATAAAAGTTCTGATAGAATGTTCCCTGATACTCAATATATATTTTGTTGGGATAGGAGATTGTTCCGCTTATTCCTATAAGATAGAGGTTATCATCGGATTCAACAAGTTCTCCAATACCTGTGGATATATCTAAGAATTTTATATGGGTATTCCCAAAACTTAAGGATGAAACTATTCCTCCGTTAAAAATAAAGGATTCATTAAAACTCAAAGAGATGGATATCAGTAAAAAGACCATATCCTTAAATCCTCCTTAATTATATTTTCCAGAGTTCTATCCTTATGATGTCCTGTTTTAATATTTTTCCCTATCCAACTTCCTAAAATACCTCCTGCACCTATTGCGAAGAGCGTTTCTGTATTAAACCCAAAAATCCCTCCTCCAACTATCCATCCCGATAGCATACCAAGAGAGAATCCTGTATATTTATAGTTATCAGAGTGAATATATTCATTAGAAGATATCATATAGACGAACATCCCTCCTGTAGAAAATTCTGAAAGGGCTAATGATGAGCCAATATCTAATTTATCTGATGTAGCAATGGCTATTGTATGAATGTTGATAAGTATTGAAGCATCTGCCGCAAGATATGGTATAAATATATATCGAACGCCCTTCATATCTGTTGTCTTCCTCCCGCTATAATGGGAAATTAAATCATAATAATATTTTGATGGTTTCCCATCAGCCATAATACACTTGAATATCCATTTATCTGGCTGGTCAATAGGGAAAAATGCCCCTCTGGATGTAAATATTCTATTCTTGCCTATTTTGAACACCTTTGATATAAATCCCGATTTTACTGGAATACCTGTCTCTATATTTATTATCTCAAATCTTGCAACAAATATCCTTCCCTCCCACATTCCATATCTATCAAGCGCTACCAATATTAAATATTTAATGTTCCTTCTATTTAATGTGCTAAGAGCCATTCCAGGATTTGTAATGAGTAAAGATTCTACTTCCGCATCAATTGGGATTACATTTTTGAACCTGCCGCTGTTAAAAAGATTGTATATAAGGTTTTCTTTCATATAAACAGCGGAAGATTCCGGGCTGGAAAATAGAAATAATTTTTCGCGCATAATCGCCTCACCAATAGACCTTCTATCCTCTACTACAACAGCCACATTTTCTGGCGTTTCAGGTGGAAACGGTGCCCACTGAGCAATTCTTATACTTTCAGTATAAAAAAAGAGTAAAAAAATCATAGAATATAATAAAAATTTTTTTAATTTTTGCAATAAATTTTTTCGGGGTCAGTCGTAAGTCCGTCCGCTACTTATTTGATAGCGAAACATCTATTATGTTGTACAGAAAAATGAATGTCGTAAGATTAAGTGAAATTTTCTTCGCCTTATAAAAAAAGTTATACCATGTATACCACTTATCTATATCAGGTTGGCTTCTTTGCTGCAAATACATATAATGGGTATAATAATATCCCCCCTGTGTAATACCTACAGCACCAAGCCCTATCAAAAATCCCCATTTTAATATCTTCCCCTTTTTCCTATTTCCAATATAGTTCTGATATGTGCCAGGAAAGGTATATATCGCGAAAGAGGAAGGGGGCGTAGGTGGAAGTTCTTCTGCATTTTTCTCCGGAAGTTTGGCAGGAATCTTACTCTTTAACCATTCATCTTTCACCTCATTGAATACATCGATAATCTTTGGTGAAACAATATCAGGATTTAATGTATATGTGGAATCTATGTTTAATATAGTGACAAATTCATTTTTCGCCTTCTTCGTTTCTGTAAGTGCAACAAATGAATATGCCCTGTATGTCCTCAGATAAATCTCCTCTTTATTATTTAGTGAATCCTGTTTTAATATAGAATCTGAATAAACTATTACATCTTTATAATTTCCATTATTATAAAGAAGCACCACCTTGTTAAATTTTTCCTGCCCAAAAATAGGAATGGCAAGGAAAAACAGGATTATTTCTTCAAGATAATATGTTTTTCTAATGTTTCACCTCTTGATATATTAATCTTTTCTCTCCATTCACGGTATCCGGGATTAACTACAAGAAGATTATGGACGCCGGGAATTGAAGGTATGGGATTTGCAATAGGGGTTTCAGCCACCTTCTTCCCATCAATATAAATATAACCCCATGGGATTACAACTACTTTTAAGTACCCGTAACTCAATATTACATTTACTCTCAAGGTCTCTCCCTTATTTAAGTATACAGTTTTTACAACCTCTCCCCTTCTGGGATGCTTAAATATAACAATATGTTTTCCTGATGCAATCTTTATAGGTTCCCCGACGGGGGTTCTATCTATAAATTTATTATCTATATACACACCTGCCCAGGGCACTGCTGAAACTTTTAGCCATCCATAACCTGTAATGATAGGGTTCGTAAGCGAAGTTTTTATGGGGTTTCTCGGGTGTTTTTCTACCTTTAATGTATCCATTTTTCTCTCTACTTTTCGTATGTTCCTGGTTTGTAAAACTTTCGGATGATTACAATATCGGAAATAATTATAAAAGATAATCGCTATTAGCAGGATAATAAGCAGAACGAGCATCCTCAAATTTTTAATGGTTTTTGATTTTATTATTTTCTCCTCGTGAAATTTTTCTGGTGCAAGAAGATATTGTTTGAATGTTCTCTTATTTATCGTAATATAAAGGTCAAGAGCCTTTCTTAATTCATCAATGCTTTGATAACGGGATTTTGGTTCCATTGCCACCATTTTGCTTATTATAGATTCAAGGAATGAAGGGAAATCGCCAAAATCCATCCCTTTTCTATAAAGTATTTTGTTTATGGATTCATAGGGTGTCTTACCCCTGAATGGATTTTCCCCTTTTACCATTTCATAAAGGATAACCCCGATGGCATAAATATCACTTACCTCTGAATATTCTTTTCCCATCAGTATTTCAGGCGCAATATATTCGGGAGTGCCTACATACATTCCTGGTTCTGTCACGCGAGGAAATTCAGACCCATATGCCAGTCCAAAATCCGCAATCTTGATATCACCATTCTTCCCAATAATAATATTTTCTGGTTTTAAGTCACGATGTATAATCCCATTTTTATGAGCATATCCGACACCCTCGTATATTTCTTTCGTAATATATAAGGCAATGAGCAGTGGCGTTTTATTTTTCCGAAGAATGTCCCTGAGGCTTAAACCTTGAATATACTCCATAAGGATAAAATATTCGCCCTGTATTTCTCTGAAGCCATAAAATCCAATAATATTTTTATGCCTTAGTTTTTCTAAAATTTTACCTTCCCTCTTAAATCTCTTTACAAAATTCGCATCCCCTTTAAGGTGGGGATGGAGTTTTTTTATGACTATTATCTGGCCACTGCTTTTTAATCTTCCCCTATATATGGTTGCCATTCCCCCTTTACCAATTTCTTCGAGAATCTCAAACTCATCCATTATTTACACATCCAGGTGCTCAACATATTTTGCATTTTGTTCGATAAACTCTCTCCTGGGTTCAACGCTATCTCCCATAAGTATAGAAAAGATATTATCGGCTTCCACAGCATCTTCAAGGTCAACTATCTTTAATCTTCTCCTTTCCGGGTCCATTGTAGTTTTCCACAGTTGTTCAGGATTCATTTCCCCAAGTCCTTTATATCTTTGTACCTGAAGTTTATCTTTTCCCAATTTATTCAGGGTTGACTGCAATTCTTCATCTGTATATAAATAGTATTCTTCTTTTCCTTTTTTGATACCATATAATGGAGGTTGGGCAATATATACATATCCTCTCTTTATCAACGCAAGGGCATGCCGATAGAAAAATGTCAACAGGAGTGTGCGGATATGTGCTCCGTCTACATCGGCGTCTGTCATAATAATGATTTTATGGTATCTTACCTTATCCGGATTGAAATCTTCCTGTCCAATACCCGTTCCTAATGCAGATATTATTGTTCTTATCGAATCGTTAGAAAGGATTTTGTCCAATCGCGCCTTTTCTACATTAAGGATTTTTCCCCTTAAAGGTAATATCGCCTGAAATGTCCTATCCCTTCCCTGCTTTGCAGAACCCCCGGCAGAATCACCTTCAACAATAAAGAGTTCCGATGCCGCGGGGTCTCCATTGCTGCAATCAGCAAGTTTACCCGGAAGGGTCGTATTCTCAAGCACACTTTTCCTTCTTGTTAATTCTCTCGCCTTTTTTGCGGCCATCCTTGCCCTTGCGGCGGTTTTCACCTTGTCCATTATAACCCTGCCTATATTAGGATTTTCATCAAAATACCTGGATAATATTTCATAAACAATGGATTCTACAAGCCCTTTTACACTGCTATTCCCCAATTTTGTCTTTGTCTGACCTTCGAATTGAGGGTCTTTTACCTTTACTGAGATAACGGCATTTATCCCTTCCCTTACATCATTCCCCGTAAGATTTAGCTCATTTTCTTTTAGCAGATTTGTTTTCCTTGCATAATCATTAATTGCACGTGTTAAAGCTGATTTAAATCCCGCAAGGTGTGTCCCACCTTCCACGGTATTTATATTATTCGCAAATGTATATACATTTTCGGCGTATGTCTCCGTATATATCAGAGCAACCTCAATCTCTGTTGAATCCCTTTTCCCATGGATATAAACAGGTTTATGCAGGGGATTCTTATTCTCAGCAATAAATGCAACAAATTCTACAATCCCACCTTCATAATAAAATTCATGACGCCTCCCCAATCTTTCATCTTCAAGGACAATTCTTAAACCTTTATTCAAAAATGCAACTTCCCTCAATCTTTGTGAAACTATATCAAAACTGAAATCAATCTTCCTGAATATGCTTGGGTCAGGCGAAAAGTGTATAGTTGTTCCTCTGAAACTTGTTTTTCCCCTTTTCTCAAGTTCAGAGACAGTTCTACCCTTTTCAAACCTTTGATAATAGAGCATCCCATCTCTGCCAATCTCTACCTCCAAATATTCTGAAAGTGCGTTAACAACAGAGACACCCACTCCATGAAGCCCTCCTGATATAGTATAGGTTTTATTGTCAAATTTACCACCTGCATGGAGCATTGTCATTACAACCTCAAGTCCCGGTTTCTTCTGGGTTGGATGCATATCCACAGGGATGCCTCTACCGTCATCCTTTACTGTAACCGTATTTTCTTTATGGATAATCACCTCTATATTTTTACAGTAGCCTGCCATTGCTTCATCAACAGAATTGTCAACCACCTCAAATATTAGATGATGAAGTCCTCTCATACCTGTATCACCAATATACATAGCAGGCCTCTTTCTCACAGCCTCAAGCCCTTTTAATACCTGAATTTTACTTGCATTATACAAATTTACCTCCTTTGTAGGAAAAATCTTATATCCTTTATAATTTCTTTGCCTGCCTTTTTATTCACACATTTAACAATCTTTCCCTTCAAAAAAGAAAGCTCATTCATCCACGCAGGCGATGATACACTCAAAATGATTGTTTTTCTATCAACCCTCACAGGTGTAATCTCTTTCTTTATTATATTTCCCACGCACACTTTCAAAAATCGAAATATTTCCTCCTCACCTATCCCCTTTCTTTTTTCAACATCCTTTAATACATCAGATATTAAA
The DNA here is from genome assembly GCA_015486685.1 of Caldifarciminota bacterium. Classification (GTDB taxonomy): domain Bacteria; phylum Hydrothermota; class UBA3072; order WFRC01; family WFRC01; genus WFRC01. Next base: position 2,302 of record WFRC01000162.1, on the reverse strand, counting down.
TCGTTCAATCTTCGGGGTTCCATCTTCTATCTCCAATTTATGAACATTTATTTTGCTGCCCTCTATTATCTCTTCCCTTGGTGTCGCAATAAAAGATTGAGGGTATGTAACTACTATTTCCATCAAATCATAAACTCTTGTTTTATCAAGCTCTCCTGTAATTTCATCAATAATAAGAATAGGATATTCCCCCTTTACATCTTTAATAATCTCTGCCTCTGCCATTCTTATTGCAAATGCTAACGCCCTTTTACTTCCAAGGGAAGAAAATTTTTTGGCATCCTTACCAAGATGGGTAAAATTTAATCTATCGCGGTGAGGTCCTACCGATGTGGCTTCCATTTCTATATCCCTTTTTCTGTTCTTTTTCAGGGCTTCCATTAAATTCTGTTCTATATCACCTATTATTCTAAAAGAAGGTATATATATAAGTTCCATTTCACCCACACCAAAGAGGCTGAAAAAGTATTTTGCCTTTGGCCTTACTATTTTAATTACTTCTAACCTCTTTTTTACAATTTTTCCACCCACTCTGGCAAGAGAATTGTCCCAGACATCCAGTTCAGGTGGTATTTGCCCTATCTCATTTGCCCTCATTAGTAATTTATTCCTCTGGAAAACCAATCTTTTATAAGTAATGAGGTTATCAAGATACTCCAGAGAGACCTCAGAAGTGGTAATATCCAGAAATTTTCTCCTTTCCGCAGGTGTCCCATCAACAAAAGAAAGGTCATAAGAAGTAAATGGTACTACCATAATTTTATCAAACGCCATTGTTATCTTATCCAATTTTACCCCATTTATTTTTACCTGATGAGTCTCAGCAACCCTCGTTTCGACACTCATTTTTTCGCCACTGTCCTTCTCTACCCCACCACTCAGGGAAAAATAATTCCCCCCAAAATTTACCATTTCCTTTAACTTTGCGCCCCTGAATGAACGAAAGTGTGAAAGGAAATCAATCCCTTCTAAAAGATTTGTTTTTCCAGCACCATTCGCACCTATAATCATATTCAAACCATCTGGAAATTCATAATTTAATTGCTTAAAATTTCTGAAGTTTTCAAAAACAATTTTTCTTAATTTCACACCTATAATATACAACTTTTCCTTGACAATTCAAGTTTTTTTTGTATATTTTTACATAAGGAGAAAGAGTGGAAAAAATAAATATATCCTCTTTTAAAAATGGCAAGGAAACCCTTGAAATAGAAATCCCCCCTGAAAAGTTAGATGTTCAGGATGTAGTAAAAGGAAAGATTAAGGGAAAGTTAATTGTAGATAGAAGAGGTAATATTATAGAGATTACAGGCAACATTCATTATACTTTGAAATTAACCTGCGCAAGGTGTCTTGAAGAATTTGATAAAGATATGGACAAAGATATACATCTAATATTGAAAAGAGGGAGTGAGAGGATTTTTAGAGAACGAGAACTTAGCGATGAGGATATTGATACTGTTTACATTATGAATGATATATTTGACATATCTCCTGAGATACACGATACAATACTGCTTTCAGTCCCTATAAAGCCTTTGTGTAAGGAAGATTGTAAAGGGTTGTGCCCTATATGCGGCAAGAATTTAAATGAAGGACCGTGTGAACATACGATAAAAAGAGCCAATAGCAAAAAAACTTGATGAGCGAATGAGTAGATGAGTTGAAAAAGCAGTAGCGAGGGATGAGTAGCGAGTATATAAGGAAAAGAAAAAAAGATGAGATTGCCACGGCTCAATAAATTGAGCCTCGCAATGACACAGACAAGTAAGAAGTTACTGAGTAGAAAAACACGATACAAGTTAGGGACTTTGCAATATATGTTTTCAAGCGGTCAGCGTGCTTACTTCTAACTCATTAAACAAAGGAGGTAATTAAGATGCCAGTTCCGAAAAAAAGGTCATCACATACAAGGGGTAAAAAGAGAAGAACGCACTGGAAAGCCCAGGCACCTCATCTTGTTCCCTGTCCAAGGTGCCATCATTTAATGGTACCACACAGGATATGCCCGAATTGTGGTTATTATAAAGGCAAATTGTACATTAAAGAAACAGAAGAATGAGAATAGTCCTTGATGCAATGGGGGGAGACTTTGCCCCCCTTGAACCTGTAAAAGGAGCAATACTCGCAATCAAGGAACATCCCGATTTAGAAATTGTCCTTGTCGGTCAAGAAAAAAGGATTAAAGAATTTTTACCCGAAGGCACAGAGAGAATATATATCAAAAATGCAGGTGAAGTAATATCATCCCATGAATTACCTTCCGTAGCATTAAAAAGCAAGAGAGATTCTTCTATAGGTG
>WFRC01000161.1 GCA_015486685.1 Caldifarciminota bacterium | reverse complement strand
GGTAATAAAAATAACCCTGAAAAAAGAAAGAGCAAGTCTTCTTACCTATACACCGCACCCTCAGGTATTTCTGAAAAAAATAGAAAAATCCTTTCTTATCACAGAGGACAAAGAAAAGGAGAATATATTAAAAAGAAAAGGTGTAGACGATATTATATTTTTAAGGTTTACAGAGAAGTTATCCAGAATGCACCCCGATAAATTTTTGGAGGAGGTATTTTGCAAGAGATTGAAGCCCATAGGAATTGTAGTAGGAGAGCACCATAATTTTGGCGTTAACAGAGAAGGAACACCGATTCTGATGAAGAATATTTGCAAAAAATGGGGGATAGAAGTAATTATCGTAAATAGTTTAAGGATACGGGGACAGAGGATAAGCAGCACAGTGGTAAGAAATGCATTATGGAATGGGAATATAACCAAAGCCACAGAATTTTTGGGTAGATACTATACAATTACAGGAGTAGTAAAAGAAGGCACAGGTAGAGGTAGAGATATAGGTTTTCCTACCGCAAATATTGCATTAAACAATAATTTGAAGATTGTGCCAAAGAGGGGTGTTTATGCCGTTCTGGTTAAGGTTCAAGGAAAGACATACAAAGGTATGTTAAACATTGGCGTGAGGCCAACATTTAATGAAGAGGAAGAAATAATGGAGGTTCACATCATTGGATTTAACGAAAATATATATAATCAGGAGATACAAATATCTTTTATAGAAAGGGTAAGGGATGAGAAAAAATTTGAAAATAACCTTAAATTAAAGGAAAGATTAAAGACGGATAAGGATAAGGTTATAGAATTGACAAGAAACAAAAAAGGTTGAGAAAAAATTGGGTAATTTACTTTCAGCGTATATTCGCTTCGCTGTTATTTGTTGTAAATAACAAACGAGATAAACGAAAATGTAGGAGGGGCTTCCCAGCCCCGATTACCTCACTAAGAACGGTGATACGATGATATGGTGATACGGAAAAAGACAGGTTAAGGTTTAGGTTGAGGTTAAGAAAAAGATTAGTGAATAAGTAGATGGGTGGAAAAAGCAGTAGCGAGGTATGAGTAGCGAGTATATAGGGAAAAGAGAGAATGAGAAAGAAACGGTAATGGGTAAGAGGCAAGAGGTAATGGGTGAATGGGTAGAGGATTAACAAACGTGACCGTGCTGGTGATTCGTGAGAAACGAAAGAGAAAAGAACGTGAAGCGTGAGGCGTAAAGCGTAAGGAGATAGAAGATATTGGATGTTGGATAAAATAAGCGTTGTTATTACGATTAACGAATTACGATTTACGCTTAACGATATATTTCCGCATTATTTTTGGCAGTAAGCGGATAGCGTTTTAACTTATTAAACAAGGAGGTTTAATGACAGCAATATTGAAAGAAAAAAAAGGGGAGATTATCAAAAAATTTCGGGTCAACAAAAATGATACAGGCTCAGCAGAAGTGCAGGTTGCCCTTCTTACAGAAAGGATAAAAGACCTCTCTCTTCACTTAAAGACACATAAGAAAGATTTTCATTCAAGACTTGGTCTATTAAAAATGGTATCAAGGAGGAAGAAATTACTGAGTTATTTGAAAAATGAAGATTATGATAAATACAAAAAGCTTATAAAAAGCTTAAAGCTCAGGAAATAATGGCGGCATATACAAAAGATTTTACCATAGGAACAAGTACAATAAGGATAGAGACAGGCAGATTTGCAAAACAGGCAAACGGCGCGGTTACCATTCAGAATGGCGGGACCATTGTTCTTGCTACTGCCTGTTCCTCGGATGAAGTGAGAGAAGGACAGGATTTCTTTCCCTTAACAGTAAATTATCTTGAAAGGACATACGCGGCAGGTAAAATACCAGGTGGATTTTTCAAGAGGGAAGGCAGACCAAGCGAAAAGGAGGTGCTTGCATCCCGATTGATTGATAGGCCTATAAGGCCCTTATTCCCGAAAGGTTATCTTTATGATATCCAGATTATCGCAATGGTGCTTTCTCATGACCAGATAAATGAAAGTGAGGTGCCCGCAATAATAGCGGCATCTTCTGCACTGACAATATCTGATATACCATTTAATGGACCTGTGGGGGCTGTAAGACTGGGTTATATTGACGGGAATATTGTAATAAACCCATCCTTAAAGGCGTTGAGTGAATCTAAAATAAATATTATCGTTGCGGGAACAGAGAATGCCATTACAATGCTTGAGGGAAATATGAAAGAGGTAGAAGAAAGTGTTATAATACAGGGAATTGAACAGGCACATCAAGAAATAAAGAAAATAGTAGAGATGCAAAGAGAACTTCAATCAGAGGTGGGTATACCAAAACGGGAATTTATACCAATAAAACTTCCTGATGATACCGGAGAAGAAATAAGAAAAAAGGTGGATGAAGATGTCAGAACAGCCAATACCATACCAACAAAACAAGAAAGAGAAGCGTATGTAAAATCTGTTGTAAAAAAGGTGCAGGAAGATTACGATGAAGAATTGAAATCCCTGATATATGAATATATTGAGGAATATAGAGCGTCTCTAATCAGGAAAAATATTATATCCGGTGGTTTAAGACTTGACGGCAGAAAAGCAGATGAGATAAGAAATATAACCTGTGAAATAGGTATTTTGCCCAGAGTTCATGGCTCAGCCGTATTTACAAGAGGGCAAACACAATCCCTCTGCACGGTGACACTGGGAACAAAAGAGGATGAACAGAGGATAGAGCAACTTACAGAAGAAAGTTCTAAAAGATTTATGGTGCATTACAATTTCCCACCATTCAGTGTAGGAGAGGTTTCCCCTTTAAGAAGTCCCGGGAGACGAGAAATAGGACATGGTGCACTTGCTGAAAAGTCTCTAAAATATATGATACCTGATGAAGGTGAATTTCCATATACCATAAGGGTTGTTTCGGATATTCTTGAATCCAATGGTTCATCTTCAATGGCAACTGTTTGCGGCGCATCTCTTGCATTGATGGATGCAGGTGTGCCCATCAAAAACCCTGTTGCAGGCATAGCAATGGGTGTGATAAAAGAGGGTGATAAATGGGTTATTCTTACGGATATTGCAGGCGAAGAAGACCACTACGGTGATATGGATTTTAAGGTGGCAGGGACAAAAAATGGCATAACAGGCATTCAGATGGATACAAAAATTAGCGAACTTTCTCTTGAAATACTCAAAAAGGGATTAGAAGAGGCAAAGAAGGCAAGGCTCTACATACTTGATATAATGGTTCAAGCCATACCTGAATCCAGAAAAGAACTTTCACCTTATGCTCCAAGACTTTTAGTAATTCAGGTCCCACAAAAAAAGATCGGTGAAATCATTGGTCCCGGTGGAAAAATTATAAGAAATATCATTGAGCAAAGTGGTGCAAAGGTAGAAATATCCGACGATGGCAAAGTAATGATATCAAGTGCAGATGGAGATTCTCTCCAGAAGGCTCAATCTATGATAGAAGATATCGTAAAAGAGGTTGCAGTGGGTCAAATTTTTAAAGGTACAGTAACAAAGATTATGCCGTTTGGCGCCTTTGTCAAAATAAAAAATGGCAAAGAAGGACTGGTGCACATTTCGCAAATTGCCAATCATAGAGTGAAGGATGTCAAAGATGTGCTCAAAATTGGGGATGAAATTCAAGTTAAAGTTATAAAGATAGATGAGCAGGGCAGAATAAATCTATCCAGAAAGGTACTATTAAAAGAGAGTGGGGACGGTGCTTGACTCTGTGACATTACGGTAATAATGAGATGGAGGATGCCTGACCCCAAGCCATCCCTACGCAGATTTGCACCATAAGAATTTTACGCCATCTATTGCCTTATCCTGACAGATAAATCCTTTGATTGCATTGGTGTTAGCACGGGGCTTTCCTATATGTATTAAATTTCCATTTTGCTTCAAAAAAGGGAACATTTCTTTTTTCACCTTTAATCCCCTTACAAGCACATAATCAAATTTATGATAAAAATCCACAAATTTATCACCTCTTCCCTCAAAAATGACACAGGGCAAAGACAACTCTGCAACTATATGCTTCAAAAAAACACACCTTTTTATCCTTGATTCAAGTAGATAGATTTTTGCTTCCTGCAGGATTATTGACAATGGGATACCAACAACACCTCCACCCGCACCATAATCCAGAATAAGATTATCACCCTTCAAGTATCTCGATAGAATGAATATGGGATATAGGTGCTTACGAGGAAAATCTGGTAGATCAAAGGTAGAGATAAGGTTTATATGTTCATTCCATCTGGATAATTCCTGATAATACAGCAAAAATTTCTCAATCTCATTTTTACCTATTTTTATATGTGTATTTCTTGCCAATCTTTTTATCTGTTTTTTAAAATGTTTCACGTGAAACATTAAAACTTTAACCTTATCATTACCAAGGACTTATGGGGGTTAGGCGAAATAATTAATACTGTATTTGAATTAAAATTATACATCTTTGCATCAACATATGCATCGGCTGAGGCAAGAAACCATACGACAGCATCCCACCAGAGTACAGCATCACGGGATAATATTCTATCTGTTAAAATTGCTTTGTTTGAATCGGTTGGGGTGTTGTTATATTGTGCCTCGGCTTCTTTTACAGATTGAATAGTAGCATATGTCTTATAGATGAGAAAACTTTGGGAGGTGCCAAATATGCCTGCTTTTATATAGTTTTTGGTATATATTTGGCCTCCGCCAGGTATCAATATAGAAAGTGTAATTGCAACCTTTGCGGATTTTTCTGCAAGGAGGAATAATAAAATCATTTTGCTACCGGAAATGTGATAGTAAAAGTTGTTCCTTCCATTGGCATACTTTCAACATCAATTTTGCCGTCCTCTTCCTCTATGATCTTTTTCGCAATTGCTGCCCCTAACCCTGTGCCTTTTGATTTTCCCTTCGTGAAGAAAGGTTCAAACAAATGTGCCAGTGTTTCTGCATCCATACCTTTCCCTATATCTTTTATTTTTATTGCAATGTTTTCGTCTATTTTCTCCGTGATTATAGTAAGAACTCCTCCATTTTCCATCGCCTCTATTGCGTTATTTACGATATTTATAATTGCCCTTTTTGTCTTTTGGGGGTCTATATCGGCATATAAATTTTCTCCTAATTGTTTTCCTGCTGTAATATTTTTATCCTTCAATTCCTTCTCAAATAAAACCGAAATTTCTTCCATTAAGAGCGAAATATCTGTTTTTATAATCTGATACGAAGCCTTTCCTCTGGAAAACTCTAATAATTCCTGCACCATCTCTAAAAGTCTATCTACCTCTTTCTTTATTATACTGACGAATGTAATTCTATCCTCATTGCTAATACTTTCCCTTGCAAGAAGTTCAAGATATCCTCTGACTGCTCCAATGGGTCCTTTCAAGTCATGGATAACTGTCCCTGCAAGTTTTCCTAAAGTAGTAAGCCTTTCCTGTCTTAAGAGTTCTTGAATCATTCTTTCGTCTGTCTCTCTAATCCTTTTTGAAAGTACTTTTATCATCTCTAAAGAAAACGGTGGATATTTAGAAATAACTTTATTAAAAACATTTCTATGTATTTCAATAAGCGTTAATGCATCTCCTGCAATAATAGTCGCAGACCTGTTATGTTCCTCTACCAACGCCATCTCTCCAAAAAAATCACCTCTTTTCAAAGTGGCAATCACATTATTGGATTTTTTTACTATTGCTGTCCCTTCTTTTATAATATAAAAACTATCACCCGGCTCACCTTCCTTAAATACAAAATCTCCCCTTTTATATACATTTAACGATGCATTTTTAGATACCATTCCAATCAACCTTGGAGGTAATTCAGAAAATATTTCTGTCTGGGCAATAATATTATTTATTTCCATACAAAAATAATAACTATGGATTTAAGATATGTCAAGAATTTTTTTATATCACATTGGGGTAGCATGAAAAATCAAAAACTCAAATGCTTTTCGGTTGTTTTTCCAAAAATTTCTCAATTTTTTAACATTTTCTGCATGCCTCCAACTTCCCTGAAATTATTTAATCCAATGGATTACTCTTTAAGTAGGAGAAAAGTTAGCGATAAAAACTGATAATTGATAATGACTGACCCTCCCAAGAAACTACCACTCATCTTCGCTGTAGTATTTATGTGATAATTCCCCTGTTATATCTCTGATGCGTTTAATCTCTTCTTTTGTAAGTCTTTTCTTCCACTGCTTTATCAAGGATTGACTATTCCTTTTGAGATAAGTAACCTCATTGTTTGGAGGTTCAATGGGATTTTGTATAGATGAATATTTTTTTATCTTTTTTCTTATTTTATACGAAAATGGGAGTCCTAACCTTCTGTATAAATTTTCAAACTCCTTTACAGAATTTCTGCATAAATCCTCATGCCTTATAAAAATCCAGTCAGGATGCTTTTGTCTATATTTGTCTACCACATAATAGAAATACTTCCAGAGCAATGCGCTTTCATATATTATATCCTTATTAGGGCTTCTCATTTCTTCCTCAAATGGACCAAGGTAGTCTTCCATCAACTCCTTTTGCTGCAAGAATGGTTGAAAATCAAATCTCCACCCCAATCTTTTGAGACTGCTTACAAAACCTGCTGGATGCCTGATTGTTATTACTATTTTCGCGTTAAAAACCCTTTCAATCCATTCTGAAGAAAATAACGCATTTGGGTCTTTTATAAGCAGTGTGATTCTATGCATAGAAAAAACATTGTAGTATAGCAATCTCCTTAACAATATTGGTGTATAGGATAAGAAAATTTTTCTCAGAGTCCTAATATGTTTATTAACATTTCTTTCTGTAATGTAAGGATAGTATATAGGACCTATACCCTTTTTCATAAATGGTTCAAAAAGATATATCATATTCCCTGGGAATGAGAGCATCTCTCCAACCCAGCTTGTGCCACTGCGATGAGCGCCTGTTACAAGAATAGGCTTATTTTCCATAAAATTAGCAATAATCCTCAATGTATTTGGGTTTAACAAAATCTTCTCAACATTTATCACCATTTCCCTCCTATGTAGGCACCAAACATTTCAGAAATTCTTACAAACGGGCTCAAAATAGC
>WFRC01000160.1 GCA_015486685.1 Caldifarciminota bacterium | reverse complement strand
CCCAATTTTACAGAGTAAGTATTTCATTGTTTAGCATTATATTATATAAAAGAATGGAAAAAATGCAAGGAAAATCTGGTCTGTCTAGTCTATTTGGTCTATCTAGTCTATTTGGTTTATTTTGCACTTTGCAATCTTCATTTTGCAATTGTTTATCGCCCATCCTGTGAGATTGCCACGCCTGCCTCTGGCAGGCTCGCAATGACAATAGGAAAAGAACCTGTGAGAGTGTTCATTCGCTACCGCTCACTCACGCCTTCGGCTTCCACGCCTGCTTCTGGCAGGCTCGCAATGACAGAGGGAAAAAAAGATGAGATTCTTCACGGAGTTTACACTGAGCCCTTCGCTTCACTCAGGATAAATTTCACGAAGTGTTCAGAATGACAAGGAAAGAAAGGTTCAGGATGACAGAAAAAGAAAGGCTCACAATGACGAGTTTGTGTATTTTTGGGTTTTATTTATGTACTGCCAACTTCAACTGTTACTAATTTTTCCCCTTCTTTTTTAGGTTCAAAGGGAGTTTTAAGCATATCTTCTGCTCCAATTTTCAATGACTCTATCAGTTTTTTCCTTGTTCTTTCCTGGGCATTTACCCCAGGTAAATCTACAAGCCATCCAATCCACCATTCTCCACTTTTTTTTATTACTGCTCTAAATTTCATTGATATACCACCTCCTTTTTCATCTTACAAAGGGAAGGTCTAAGTCTTTGCAAATCTTTCTTGCAAGCTCATCAACTATTTCCTTGTGTCTTGGAATCTGAGTTCTATATCTACCTCTTTTATAAATAGTATGCCTCCGACCTTCTCTTAAAAAGGATGCACCATGTTTAATTATATGTTTTATTAAATCTTTTCTTTTCACATTACTTTCAGTTCAGCAACTTTACGAACAAAGGGGATTGCCCCACCGGTTAATTCTTTATATATATCTCTTAGATTTTCCTCTAATTCTTCTATTGTTTTTCCCTGTGTCCAGTAGTCTGGATATTCCTCAAGATACCCTAACCACGTATTATCATCCTTCCAATATATATATTTTATAGTTTCCGTTCAACCTCCTTATTCTATATTCATATTATACTAAAATTTGGAAAAAATGCAAGAGAAAAATAAAGGCATTGGTTATTTGCCTGCGCGGTTCGGGGTTATTGCCACCACCCATCCTGTGAGGTTGCCACGGAACTTCGTCCCTCGCAATGACAATGGATAGAAAAGATGAGATTGTTTGCTCCTGTTAGTCGCTCACGTCTTCGGCACTTCATTTCGCTTCGCTCCATTCAGAATGACAAGGAAAGAAAGGTTCGCAATGACAAAAACACCCTCCCTTAATCCCTCTCCTGTCTGCGTGCGAACACGCACAGGTAGGCATCAAAGGAGGGAAATAGAAGATTTAATGAAAAATGAAAAGTGCAAAATGAAAAACGGGTAATTGGGGATGGTGTTTGAATTTCGATTTTTTCAAATATTGACATATATCAGGTTGTAAACTTGTAAGCATTTGATGCTATATTAAATTTTTATGATAAATGGGAGTTCCCTATGCTTCTCATTGTAATCAAGACCATAGCCTGCAACAAAAATATCGGGGATTTCAAACCCTGTATAAGCAGGTGAAAGATGTGTTTTTCTATTTCTCTTTTTCATAAGAAGTATGCAAAGATTTACGGATATTGCCCCCTGTGAGAAGAAATAATCTCTGAGGAATTTTGCTGTTTCTCCTGAATCGATAATCTCATCCAGAATAATTACATCCTTATCCTTTACATCTATATTGTCAAATATTTCAGGAGTTTTATCCTTAGATTTTCCTTTATATGTTGAAACCTTCACAAATTCTACACTCAAAGGTAGATGGATTTCTCTTATGATGTCTGCACAGAATACAAATGCACCTTTAAGAACACAAATAAAAACAGGTTTTTTGCCCTTATAATCCTGTTCAATCTGTTTTGCAAGTTCTTTTACCTTTGCTTTAATCTCTTTTGCCGTAACAAGAATATTGTATTTCACTTATCTAATACTGCCTTTCTTATATCTTTTTCCATATTTTATAATAATAACTATTCTCTGTTTGTCAATATTTTCTTTAAATTCGGCATCAGGAAATGCCTCCTACATTCGTACGGTTAAAACCGTGTCTACAACAGAATAATGCGGAATGCGGAAGTAATAAAGACCGTGATATGTGACAAGAATAATGCGGAAGTAACAGATAACTATGCAACGGCACGGTCGTTGCACTCCACACTCCAGATTCACCCTCCCTTAATCCTCTCCCCTGTCTGCGTGCGGACACGCACAGGTAGGCATCAAGGAAGGGAAATAGAGAGCAAAAGATACCGCCCATCCTGTGAGATTGCCACGCTCCCGTTGGTCGCTCGCAATGACAGAGGGGGAGGGACCTGTGAGATTGTTTGCTCATTGCATTCGCTCACGCCTTCGGCTTCCACGCCTGCTTCTGGCAGGCTCGCAATGACAGAGGGGGAGGGACCTGTGAAATTGTTCATTCGCTTTGCTCACACGTTTCCAACTTCTTCGTCGCTACGCTCCTT
>WFRC01000159.1 GCA_015486685.1 Caldifarciminota bacterium | reverse complement strand
GGTATGGGGTATGGATATGTAGGAGGGATTTCCTAATCCCGATAAGGAGGGCAGCCGTAAGCCGTTGGAAAAAGGATGGAGAGGGGAGAAGGAAGGATGAGAAAAGAGGTTTGAAAGTTGAGATGCTGAAATAAATTCAGCATGACAGGGGTATGTAATTTCTTACCCACTTTTGGGCGGGGTCAGTCATAAAAATTAAAAAACTTAAGGGCAGAAAACACCCTCCCTTAATCCCTCCCCTGTCTGCGTGCGGACACGCACAGGTAGACATCAAGGGAGGGAGATAGAAGATTTAATGCAAAATGAAGATTGAGAAGTGGAAAATGAAAACAAAACGACGAGATGCTTCGGCAAAGCCTCAGCATGACAGAAGAAGAGAACCACCCATCCTGTGAGATTGCTTCGTCGCTACGCTCCTCGCAATGACAAGTTGGTTGCAATAATAATTTTGGGATTGGGGGTTGGGATTTTTTACTTCCCACTTCTCAGTTCCTACTTCTAACTTATTAAACAAAGGAGGTTTTTATGAAGACAATGGAAAGTAAAACCCAAAGTATTTGTGCAATTTGTGGTAAGGTTATCAATAGAGGAGATATGGTGGCAAGATTTAGAGGTGCTTGGTATCACAAAGAATGTGCAGAACATCCTATTGACAATCTCATAAAAACCATTGAGAATAAAAATTGGTATTTTTCCATTCAGGATTTGAGGAACATAGAAGAAGGAAATTTCAATATTATTGGCAGTGGTAGTTTCGCTTATCGGAATATATTAATATACGCAAAAGAAAAGAAGAGAGTTTCCGAAATTAGAAAAGCCGTTATTAAAAGTTCATTAAAATCATTGTGGAGCAATTTAGAAAAGGAAGGAGGTTAAAAAATGAAAAAAGCAATACCAATTGTATCGTTATCAGTAATCTATAAATATATAACAGGAAATGGATTTTTTATTGTATCAGGATTTGTGGATGGAAAAAGTGAGGAAGAAAATGATAAAAAACAGAATGAATTAGGAAAAGATTTAAAAAAATTAGGATTGAGATTTTATGAATTGGTTGAAAGATGGAGAAGTGAGAAAACAGGAAAAATTGAAATGGGATTATCCTTTTTTGTTCCGTATAATCCCAAAGAACTTACTCCTGAAAAACTCAGAGATGTAGCATTAGAATTGGGTAAGAAATATAATCAAGATGTAATTATATTTCAGTATCCAGGATTAAAAGAAATTGAATTAATAGACATTGAAGATGGTGAAGTATTAATGACATTTTCAAGATTCCATCCCTATGAAGTAGGTGAAGCTTATTCAATAATTAAACACGGAAAGCATACAGGAAGCTCATTTATGTTTGAAGGAATAAGAGAACCAAGTGGTTGGGCTCATGCGATGTTGATGAAAGAACAAGGATATATATTGTGAGGATGTTGTTTAATATGAGAATGCATCGAGAAAGAGGAATGTTGAAACGAGCCCAGCATGACAGAAAAAGAGAACCGCCCATCCTGTGAGATTGCCACGGGACTTCGTCCCTCGCAATGACAACCTCTTTTCCCTGTCACCCTGAGTTGAACGAAGGGTCTCAGAAAGGCAGCCGAGAGCCGTTGGCAAAAAAACGAAATAAACGAGATAAACGAAATCAGGAGGATTTTATGAAACAAAAATTAACATCTATTGCAAATGAAGTAATGGACATCCTTGGAGCAGGATTTAAGGAAGATGTATACGAAAAGGCATTTGCCCATGAATTAAGGTTGCAGAACATTCCTTATGTCCGTCAGACAAATATTGAGGTGATTTATAAAGGATACTATGTAAAGGATGTAAAAAGTGATATTATAGTGGATAACTCTATTTTGCTTGAACTTAAAGCAGTAAATCTTACAAAAAATCATATCAAGCAGGCAAAGGTGTATATGGTATCTCTTGACATTGATGAAGGTATGGTAATTGGCTTCCCAAAAAATGGTGAGGTAAAAATACAAGAAGTAGAAAAACCTGATTTACCGCCACATAAGGTTAAGGTTGAGAAAAGAAAGAAATCCACAGGTAAGATTGATATAGAGAAGATGCTTGGCGAAATAACCAATAATATAATGGAGTATTTTGGAACAGAATTTATGTTTACAGATGCAAAATTTGATATATATAAAGAAGCCCTTGGCATTGAAATGAGATTGAATAATTTAAACTATCATTCGGCATCTGCTCCTGTTCTTTATAAAGACCACAGGGTGTCTGATGTTTCCCTGGATTATATACTGGAAGATAATACAGCAATATATCCATTCCAATATGCAAAGGAGGAAAATATAGAAGACGCAATAGAAGACCTGCAATATACAATGGATTGGCTTAATCTAAAAACAGGATATATCGTGGGATTTCCCTCAAAGGAAGAACTGGATGTTATTGTTAAGAAGGTGACTGGATAAATAGACTGCTATAAAACTTTCCGGCATAAAACAAAGAACTAAATTATTTTAAAGTCTTTATTTAAGCAATTTTTGGGATAAAGGCACATTCTAAATTTCTCGATACAAACAGATTTAGGGTTTGTTTTGAATTGCTTGCATAGCAATTCTTGACAGGGTT
>WFRC01000158.1 GCA_015486685.1 Caldifarciminota bacterium | reverse complement strand
TATTATTATTTTAGAAAAAAACAAAAAAACAAAGGCCGCCCCCCATTAGCACATTTCTGCATCCTTGAACTAATTCCATTACTACAAATCCTGGAAGGATTATCTCTTCATTCCCCAAAGATTCAATCCATTTTATAGACCCATTTATATCAATTTCTCTATAAAAGACAATTCACAATTTAGAAGACTAACAACAATCTTTCTAAAATTCTCTTTCTTATGATTTTTCCTAAAATGCTTATGTATACGGACTAATCTCATAATCCTTTTCTTCCAGATGAATTTAAGAAAACAAAAAAACAAGGGCCGCCCTCTATGTCTCTAATTAAATAACCAGTATATTTGTGTTTTTATGGGTTTTTTTTAGAAAAAAACATATTTTTAAAAAAAAAGACTTGACAATAAGAAAAATTTTTCTTATATATTGAAGTAAAAAAATAAAAACTAAAAGGAGGTGTATGGTGTCATTAGAGTTTACTTATAAGGATGCTTTTAAGGCAGCAAGATTAGGGTTCTCCCCTAAAAAAATGTGGATTCTCTTTGAAGGAATTTTTCTTGCTGTTTTGGGCTACAGCATTATTACTTACCTTGCTTATTTATCAAGTGGCTGGGGGATAAAGGAAATATGGCAGCAGTATCGTTATATTCCTCTGCCAATTTTCAATCCACACCTTAAATGGTATGGATGGCTAATATGGGTTCTGGCTGATTTATACGCATTTTTCATCTATGCTATCTCTTTTACTGCCATTTCCAAGATTACATTTGAGCAACTGAGGGGTGATGAATTTTACGAAATAAAAGAAGCATGGAAATTTGCCAGAAAGAGTTGGAAAGGGGCTTTTCTCTCTCCCATATATTTGATTTTCTTTATTGCCCTTCTTATATTTACGGGAATGCTTTTTGGGCTTGTAGGCAGGATACCGCATGTTGGTCAGATTTTAACTGCTCTCCTGGGTATCCCGCTTTTTGCAGGGGCATTTTTTATTGTGTATTTAACTATTGTTTTACTTGTAACCTTCATCGTAGCACCAGCGATTGTTGCTACTACTGAAAGCGATACATTTGATACCTTATTTGAATCTTTCAGCATTATTAATGACCAGACATGGAGATTTATTTTATGGGAGTTTATCCTGTTTATTATTGCAATTCTCGGAACCCTGGTATTTGGTTTTCTTATGAAATATACTTTGCATCTTACAAAATGGGCAATTGGCTTCTGGCAGGGACCGAGGGGATGGTGGAATATTATGTGGAATAATGCACATTGGTATCTATATGTTTCCTGGTTACCCGTTGAAATTGGGAAATATTTTCCTTCTTTAATAGTGCCGTTTAAGTTTATATCCGCTGGAAGTGCTGGTGCGGTTACTTCTTTTGGAGGATTTCTTCTTGGATTAATCTTCTACGCAATTGCCTTCGCAGTCGTATCATATGGACTAAGTATATGGGCTGCTGGCCAAACAATTATTTATACAGTGCTTGTAAAATTGAAAGATGAAAAAAACCTTTTAGAGAAAAAGGAAGAATCTTTTGAAGAGGTTGTTCCTGAGGCCAAAGAAGAAGTAAAAGAAGAAACTATAGAAGCAGTAAAGGAAACACCCAAAAAAAAGAAAACAGTAAGGAAGAAAACCGCTCCTAAAAAAACTACTACGAAGAAAACTACTAAAACTAAAAAGACAACCAGGAAAAAAGCATAACTAAAAAAGGTATTAAAAAAGGGCTCCTAACGGAGCCCTTTTTTAATCAAACTAACATCTGGGAATTTGAACTCTCCCTTTCTCCTTAATCAATACGGTGGGAAATTAAATGGTATCACAGATGTCATCACCGCAGGCTCTCCATTGATTGTGCCAGGTTCAAATTGCCATAACTTTGCTGCCCTTAATGCCTCCGCATCACAAGCAGGGTTACCAAAACTTTTTAATATCTTCGCCTTTATTACTTTCCCATTCGTACCCACTGTTACCTGTATATAAACCCTTCCCTTTGCCCCCACTACTTTTGCCGCATCCGGATAATTAGGCATCACTGTTTTTTTAACCTTTGGATCTTCCTTTATTGTTGTAACTTCTTCAACAACGGGTAAAGGTACAGTTGTCTTTTTGCTCACAGCGCTCTTTTTGGGAGTAGATTCAGAAGATTTTTTCATCAACGCCGTTTCAAGAATTTTTTCCGTAGATACCTTTTTCTTTCTTACAACAGGAGCAGGAGCTTTGACTTTCCTTTTCTTTGCCTTTTTTGCCTGAACGACAAAAAGAGATTTATAATGTTCGCCAAGCTTTGCATAATCAATTGCAACCCTTTTGTTTTTCGGTATCCAGCAATAATCAATATAATCAGAAAGTTTTCTCTTGTCATCTTTATTATAACCTTCAACATCTGATTTTAATAAGGTAATAGATTGTGGGACATAAAGGAAAGTATATGGGATGTCATTTACTATCTTTTCCTGAAATCTTTCCCATATAGTCTTTCCCCTCTTCCTGTCAAGAGAAAGTATCCCATTTTCTATTAATTCATCAATTTCTGAATTATGGTATCCAACAAAGTTATAAATACCTTTTGAACTCCATATAGGCGTAGGATCTAATTCATTGGATACTGTCCAACCCAGAATATATGCACCAAACTTTCTCTTGAATAATTTATTAATAAAATCCGTCGCCGCCAGAGGTTTTACTTTTACTTTGATACCAATCTTTTTCAAATCTTTGGCTATTATATGAGCCACAAGCGTCCTGAGAGGATCACTTTCATCTACAATCAGAGTAAATGTAAATGTTTTTCTTTTTTTATCAAGATATCCATCCCTATTTCTATCTTTCCATCCCAGAGATACAAGAATTTTTTTTGCCTCAACCGGATTATATGGAATGGGTTTAAGATTCCCGTCATAAGCCCAATTAGATGGAACTATGGGACCCGATGAAACTTCTCCATATCCATTTAACACAGTTTTAATTATGTTTCTCCTGTTTATTGCCTCTGTTAAGGCTTTTCTAATCTTTTTGTTCTTAAAAAGTGGATTTCTTAAATTCCAGCCTATGTATGTATATGAATTTCCTGGCGTTATAATTTTCTTATATCCTTTAATATCCTTGTAATTTCCAGGAGGGAGATTTGGCGCTATATCAATGTGCCCAAGTTTTACCTCATCAAGCAAGGCATCAATAGAAGGTGCAAACCAATATACGACCCTGTTAAGAGGCGGTCTGCCAAGATAATAATCAGGATTTGCAATCAATTCAATTCTATTTCCTCTATCCCATTTGTCCAGTTTGAAAGGGCCATCTCCAATAGGTTCATAATTAAATAAACTCGTCTTTATATCCTTTTCATTTTTGATTTTATGAACTGGGAGAGGATAAATATTTGAATTTAATAACTCATCTGCATATACACCCTTAAATGTGAATCTTACTCTGTGCTCGTCAATTTTCTCTACATTATCAATATACCTCAGGCTGTATACCCCAGGATAACCTGTTTTGGGATTCTTCATTAAGTTATATGTATACACAATATCATCGGCAGTAATAGGTTTGCCATCCCACCATTTTGCATCTGGTCTTATTGAATATGTGATACTCTTCAGGTCTTCGGAGTAAACCCACGAAGTCGCCAGATCAGGTTTTACCTTACCATCTTCACCTATCTTATGTAAAGGCTCAAACAATTTTGTTACAATAGGGGATTGCCCTTCCATAGAGGGATAAAGTGGAAGAAGGCTTGAAGGTTCATCCAATAGTCCTACAATCAGGGTTCCACCTTGCTCTCCTGAATAACCCTGTTCTACCTTTTTTGCACAGGAAAGACTTAAAAACAATAATAGCGTTACATACAATAAAAGTTTTTTCATAACACCTCCTTGTTTTGTTTCACAAAAATTTCAAATTACAAATATTTTCGTGAAGCGTAAATCGTAATTCGTTAATTGTAGAAACAACATTTCACCCTCCCTTTTATCCCTCCCATCAAGGGAGGGAAATAGAGAGGAAAATACCTATTTGGTTAACGCATTCACACGCTAAATGCACTCCATACTCCCAGATAAACTGGGAAGTAAGAAGTAAAAAATCGTTAAACGTAAATCGTAATTCGTTAATCGTAATAACAACGCTTATTTTATCCAACATCTAACATCCAATATCTTCTATCTCCTTACGCTTTACGCCTCACGCTTCACGTTCTTTTCTCTTTCGTTTTTCACGAACCACCAGCACGGTCACGTTTGTTGCTTCTTTCGTTAATTTCGTTCATCTGGTTTGTTCCTACCTTTCTTTTTCTTCTTTATCTTTTTGCTGGCAGCTGGAAGCTGGGAGATGGAAGCCATATTCTTTCCCTCATCTACTCATTCACTCATCACCTATTACCTCTTGCCTCTTACCTATTACTGTTTCTTCCTCATTCTCTCTTTTTCCTATATACTCGCTACTCATCCCTCGCTACTGCTTTTTCAACTCATCCACTCATTATCTTCTTTTATAACTTTT
>WFRC01000157.1 GCA_015486685.1 Caldifarciminota bacterium | reverse complement strand
CTCTGATAACAAAACCATAATTCCCTGTCTCCGAATATTCAAACATCCCTGTAACACTGAAATGCACATTGTTAAAATTCATATCAGCAGGATTAGTAATGGGCGAAAAGGGCTTGTTGGTACCTACATATTCACCGAGACCATACTGAGAGACATTTACAATAGATAATAGGTACAAAATTATCATAGTCCTTCCCTCCCTTTTGGGGTAGATTTATATATAAGATAGAGGAATAATGAATCACCCCTTAAACTCGTCTGGCAGGGTGTAGAAGCAGGGAATTGAGGCTCAATAAAAAGTTGGGAAGATGAGTCGTTTATTGCATCTAAAACATTTATCCCTGTTGTTTTTTCAGGATAAATTCCTGATACCGTAGCAATCGTTCTTAGCGTTTCCCCTGGAATTACACACTCAACAGAATAAGGAAAACTGTCCCTTACAGAGAGCAAAACAGAGGCACTGATGAGTTTATTCAGACTATCATTTATATTAAGTATTGAATCCAGAGGCAGGGTAAAGAAGATTTTGGTCATCATGCCTGTTTCAAGTAAGAGTGTATCATAATAATTTCCTATAGTCTTTGTTGTATCAGCAATAATATATGCATCTCTGACAGGTTTATATACGATTGTACTATCTCCATATAGATATAGTTGGGGGGGTTTTGAAGATTCCTTTGAATAATATGACTGCCAGTGTTTATTTGCCAGTGCAAAACCATGATTTGCCATATATAAAAGGAATGTATCCTTTGGAATATTCAAAGTCAGTGTTTCTCCATTTTCTGCATATACCCAGAATGTATCTCCAATTAAACTATCTTTCAATCCATAGTTTACCGTCGTGTCATTCCAATCTTCTTTAAGACTTATAGCATATACTGTATCCTCTATTGAATCACCATTGAATACAAATTTCATTGAATCAAATGTAGTTGTTCCGGGAAAACTGTATTGGAATAAGGCATAAGATTTATATAGAGATTTTTCGCCGCTATAAAGTCTTTGAGCACTTCCCGTTGTTATATACCCTATGCGTGTGCTGTCTGCTTCTATCTTTATCAATTTATCCTGTACAATAAGATAAGGCCTGTGAAAGTCTGATTCCTTCTGACAGCCTGCTGCAAACAAAATAAGTATTAAAATCCCATACCGAACTGGAAATGAGGTTCCCATTTCTTCCCTCCTTCTCTATTTATTCCATACCCAAAATCAAAACCTATAAGTCCTACCATAGGAAGTTCTATCCTGAATCCTACACCAACCCCCTTCTTCATATTTGTCATACTGAAATCTGTAATTTCATTAAATGTATTTCCCATATCAAAAAATGCAAGGGCATAAGCAGTCTTTGTGATATTTCTTCTAAATTCAAGTGTATATATTATAGCGGCTTTACCACCGATTACATAATTCCCTGATTTCGGACCAATAGACCTATCAGGATAACCTCTTAATCCCCAGGGCCCAACACCCCCAAGCACAAATCTTTCTGTAAGGGGGACATCTCCCCTACCTCCAAGTGAGTCTACCCATCCTCCCTTGAACCTCACCATAAACACCCATTTTGGCAAAATCTCCATAAACCATCTCTCTTCCATTACATATTTTTGATAATCTATTTTACCCCCTAAATAACCCCCGGAAAACTCAGGTGAGAATGAAAAGTAACTTCCTCCCGTAGGTGCAATATAGGAATTTCTACCGTCCCTGATAAGAGAAAAACTTAACATACTCTTCAATCTTTCACCTTTCTGGTCAAGGATGTAAGGAGTTACATTTGTTGAATCCTCTATTGTAATTCCTTCTTTTTCAAGGGTATATGTTGCATAAGCCTTTAAAAATTTAGGATTCTCAAATATTCTCCCAAGCCTTATATCTCCCCCCTGCCTTTTTTGTGTATAATATGTCCATCTCCTCTGCGTAGAATATAGGTCAAATCCCACAGTTGTAGGTGTATCAAACAACCACGGTTCCGTAAAACCTCCTGAGGCATTTTGTAATTTACTACCCCTTTCATATTTCACATAAACATTCTCCCCCCTACCTAAAAAATTTGGCACCGATGCACCAATATTCCCAGTAAGTCCATCCTGTTTTGAATAACCCATCCCAAGAGAAAATTGACCTACCTGTTTTTCCTTTACCTTAAAAACAAGGTTTACAGTATCCCCTGTTCCTTCTATGTTCATATTTACATCTTCAAAATATCCTAATTTAAACACCTGCTGCTGGCTTTCAATCACCTTATCCCGTGTAAATAGGTCACCTGGAAATATCCTTAATTCTCTTCTAATCACTTTATCATAAGTTTTTGTATTACCTTTAATCTTTATTAAATGTACATATACAGGATTCCCTTCTTGAATATTAAATGTAATAT
>WFRC01000156.1 GCA_015486685.1 Caldifarciminota bacterium | reverse complement strand
ATCTGTAATAAAACTTCAACAAAGGAGGAAAATGTTTAAGAAAAAACCTTCATTTGCTTTGGATATAGGAAGCAGTTTTATGAAAGCTCTTACAATAGAAGGGCTGCCTAAAAAGCCCAAAATTACCAGATTTGGGATGATGCCTGTTGCTTCACATGCTATTGTTGATGGAGATGTAATGGATAGAGAAGTGGTAATTGATACAATAAAAGGGCTTTTGGAAAATGCAGGTATTGATGAAACAGATGTAGTTACAGCAATTCCCGGAAGGGGAATAATTGTCAAAAAAATAACAATGGCTAAGATGAAACCAGCAGAGGCGGAAGAACAGATAAAATGGGAAGCAGAACAGTATATCCCTTATGGGATTGAAGATGTTACCCTGGATTTTGAGATATTAAATCCTGATGTCGGAGAAGATAATATGGAAGTACTTCTTGTAGGTGCGAAAAAGGATGTTGTGGAAAGTAGACTTGGGCTTTTAAGAGAAGCAGGCTTAAATCCTGTTGTTTTTGATGCACCTGCATTTGCTATTCAGAATATTTATGAGTTTAATTATGAAATCAATCCCCAGGAATTAATTGCGTTAGTTCATATTGGAGCACAATATACAAATATAAGTTTTGTTCAGGGGATAATTAACCATTTTACAAGGCATGTCCCCACAGCGGCAAATTCCTTTATCCAATCTCTTCAAAGAGAAATGGGAATTAATACTGATCAGGCCTCAGAGATTTCTAAGGGAGAGAATCTGGATGAGATAGATAAAAACACCTATCAGGATATAATAAAAAATTTTCATGAAGATATTGCTGTATCTATTGAGAGAGTGCTTCCTTATCTTCCCGAAGGATTTGATAAAATAAATAAGATTGTGCTGAGTGGTGGTGGTTGTTTGATAGGGGATATGGCGAGTTCTATGAAAGACAGGTTTAATGTAGAGGTAGAGGTTATGAGTCCGTTTAAGAATATAGAATATAACACTGATTTGTTAGGCGAAAATGCAGAAAAAATAGGTCCCATAATTGCTCCTGCTATGGGTTTGGCAATAAGAGGAGAGTGATATGATAAAGATAAATTTAATACCCAGAGAGGAATTAAAGAGAAGAAAGGGAAAGAGGGCCGTTGGGAAAAAGAAACTTGTATTGCCTACAGGAATAGATGTATATGGAAGCATTGGTTTTGCAGTTATAATAATAATTTTGGCGCTTATTGTTCATATTAAACAGAATTCCAATATAAAGAGAATAAATAAAGATATAACTAATCTTCAGACAGAATATAATAGGTTGAAAAAAGAGGTAGATTTTGTCCATAACCTTGAAAAGAAGCAGGCAGAATTACAAGAATGGGTTACTATTGTACAGAAATTAAATACCCATCGTTCATTAAGAGTGCATCTGCTTGACGAAATAAATAGACTACTTCCAAATTATTTATGGTTGAATACCTTAAAAGAAGAGAAAAGTGGCAAGATTACGATTGGGGGAACAACATTTTCGAACCTTATTGTAGCAGATTTTGTGAATAAATTGAATACATCTTCCTATCTTTCGAATATTGTTCTAGTAGAATTGAAGAGAACTACAATAGAGGGACACGATGTTATGGATTTTACAATTACAGCAACATTATCTCCCCCTACTAAGAAAGGAGGGTAATTTATGGCAAAGCCGAATATAAACCCGGTGGTATTTATAGGTATTGGGGCAGGGATTTTCATTTTAATTATCTTTTATTTTATGGATTATTCACCCCATAAAAAGACAATTCTTGATCTGACAGATAAAAAAACTCATCTGAGCCAGGAGGTAATGAAAGCAAGAGGAGTTGCCAGAAAGAGGAGAACCGCTGAGAGAATGTTTAAGGTAGTACAGATGCAGTGGAAAGAGGCAAATAGAATGATACCAAGAAAGGAAGATATACCTGCTGTTTTGAAAGAATTGACTACAAAAGGTGGCGAATCAAGGGTAAAAATTACGCTTTTTAAGCCGGGAAAATCTAAAAAAGAAAGAAATTATACGGAAAAACCTATTAATATCGCGATGGAAGGTGGATATCATCAGATAGCAAGGTTTCTTTCTGCTGTAAATAACATACCAAGGGTTGTTAATGTAGAAAACCTTCAACTTACCCGTGCGTCTTCAGGATTTTTATCAGCGACTATGAAAGCAATAATTTATACATCGTCAACAGGTTCAAAGACGAAAGGTGG